>CAMBHX010000028.1 GCA_945867285.1 Sulfuricurvum sp. IAE1 | reverse complement strand
TGAGAGGACATAAACAGGACAAACGGGGCAAATCCACTCAATACGAGTGATATTTTTAGCCAAACGCACTTCAGATGCATACGCTTGGATGGCAGCGAGAGAAAAGTAATTGGCGCCAAATCCTAAAGGTATTATCATGAAGTGCTCATTTGTGATTAAAGTGGCGAATTATAGCCACCGTAACTTAGAGAACTTCTTAGGTTCTAAACAGTCCGAGCTTGCTGTTTAGATGGGTGGCCGCACCATAAAGCTCAGAGGCGATGGAGGAAATCTGCTTAATATCATCTTGATTTTTTTGAGACAAGTCGGACATCTGGGAAACTTTATCGATAATCTCATTGATTTTCCCTGCCATAACCTCCGAGTCTCGAACGCTCTGAGCACTCGTATCGACATTGGCATGCAAGACTTTAGAGGTGGTTTCTATTTTGGCGTCGATTTCATTACTACGCACTTCCAAACGCTGAATATTAGAAGTATTGGAATTCATCATATCTGCTGAATCGGCGATAGACTGGATGACGATATGAATAATTGAGTTAATTTCAGTGAGGCTTTTTTGAGTTCGTTCTGCCAGCTTTCGTACCTCATCTGCAACGACTGCAAACCCTCGTCCGTGCTCTCCTGCCCGTGCTGCTTCAATGGCTGCATTAAGTGCCAAAAGATTAGTTTGGTCTGCAATATCAGAGATAATACTCAAAACGCCATTGACGCTGGATGCCTCTTGGGTAAGTTGTGCAAAGCGCTCTTCGAGATCACGATTCATTTGTGTAGTATTACTGATTTCATAAATAATAGCATGAGCAATCGAGCGTACTTCTTCGAGCTCATTGGCGCTATTTTGATTGTTCTCAAGTGTATTTCGCGCTGTGTCTACGCCACGTTCAATGCTGTAATGAATTTCTGATGCCGTAGAGTTGGTGTTTTGAGCAATAGTATTGGTCTTTTCTGATTGTTGGGCAAGATTGGATGCGGCCGCATTCAATGCAGCAGTAGAGTCAACAGCAGCGAGTGTGATTTGCTTGGTATCATTAATTGTAAGTTGGATTTTATCAATAAATGTATTGACATAGGCACTGGCAATTCCAATCTCATCATACGGATTTAGTAACGGTAGTCGTTTAGTCAAATCACCATCCCCATGTGCCAAATCCGCAGAAACATGATCAAGCTCTTCAATAGGGCGAATGATGCTTTTACCAGAAAGATAGTTGATGAGTACTAAAATAGTTGTCAAGATTGTTCCCAAAAAGCCAAACCATATCAAAAAACTCTTCTGAAGTGCATCAAAATAATCCGCCTTATTGATTCCAGGAATCACCCACATATCCCACGCTTTGATATAGCGATAAGCAGCAATTTTGTGCTGGCCTGTCGTAGCGGAGACATATTCGTAAATTCCCCCTGCTTTATCGGAGCGAATATGATCAATATAATCATGACCTGCTTTATTTTGACCCTCATCCTTAGTTTTGGGATGAATCGTCATAGTACCACTGGAATCAATAAAATACACATACCCGCTAGAGCCTATTTTGATACTTTTGATATCATCCTTAAACGCCTTGTCTTCGTAGGCTTTTGGCTTGATCGCAGAAATATAGTTAACATTTTTTTCCAACGCATTCGCAACGGTATTGAGGTCACTTATCATAATCTCTTTGATGGAGGAGGTGGCAATGAAGTATGCTACAATAACACTCAAAAGCACCGCACCAATTGCAGCAAGAAGGTTGAAAATAAACTTAAATTTTATCGTTTTAAAAGGGCTCATTTGTTGTCTTTTTGTAAATTTATAGGTTATTTTAATCTTTTTCGGATAAAGCGCTTCTGAATTAAAGGTAGATACTTCATGAAACACTCTCATCTGTCGCAAATCCTCCAAGAGATGCAGCAATTCGATCAAATCGGTACCATCTATCGACGAAACGACACACAGATTTCGATCGAATTTCATCGAAATGCTCTTTGGACGTTTGATATGTCCAAAAACAACGCTCAAATTTTCATTGCTCCTAAAACACTTCAAACCAAATCGTATCAAGCCCCTTTTGATATCTTGCTTTCCAAACATTTTGCCCGCAGCACCATTAAATCCATCGCCTTGCATAATAACGATAAAATCATCCGTATTGTTGCTACACAAAGCGGATCTTATAAAAATCAAACCGCTATTTTACAATTTGAATTTACCGGGAAACACACCAATGTCATTATCTTGGACACCAACGAAATCGTTCTCGAAGCATTGCGCCATATTGACGAAAACACCTCTATTCGATGTGTCAAAGTAGGTCAATTACTTGAAAATCCCCCACAAGCCCCCTTCATCCCAAAAGAGTATCCACTCACCAGCGTTGAAGATTTTTTACGAACCACTTACGATGAATATGCTGCCACTGCACTCGAAAAGCTCAAACGTGAAAAATCCGCTCTTTTAGCTAAACGCCTTGCTCAATATCAGCTCCATTTGGATGCTTTACACGATGAAAAAGAGCTTTTTGATCAAACCGCCTATGCTCAAAACATCGGTCACATACTGCTGGCAAATCTCCATCACATTCGTGGGTATGAGACTTCTTTACAACTGCAAGATTTTGAGGGAAATCCTATCGCCATATTACCGCCATCAGGTACCGCCAATGGCTCCGATATGGCGAATCATTTTTTCAAAACCTCCAAAAAACTCAAACAAAAAGCGATAGGACAGTTCCAAGAACGTCAAAATCTGAGTGAGAAAATTCATCACCTACAGCTTTTTCTTCATACGGTCCAAACGGTTAGCACACCCGATGAAATACACCTATTATTTCCGCAAAAGATGGCCAAAAATAAAACAAAAATGGGTGTATTTGAGGGGATAGAGGAGTTTTGGATTGAGGGCATCAAAGTATCCCTAGGTAAAAGTGAGCGAGGCAATATCGAACTACTGCGCCGCTCAAGAGCCCGTGACATATGGCTCCACCTCAAAGATCGCCCCAGTGCTCACGTCATCATCACTACCGACAAACAAGAACTTCCGCTTCGTATCCTTCAAGCCGCTGCCAAACTGTGTGTTGATTTCTCGGTATTTGAAAAAGGCTCTTATTTGGTCGATTATACTCCCAGACGAGAAGTACGAATCCAAGAAGGTGCAAATGTTTTGTACACCCAATACAAAACATTAAATATCGAAAAGTAATAGGTGGTATGTTATGGCAATTTCTCCTGTAGGTGGTGTTATCTATGCCAACCAACAAATGGCAGGCGTTGCAGCTGAAGTAGGTGCAAGCAACAACCGTTTTGAGCTCCAAGCCCTAGCAGCTCAACATGCGGCAAGTGTTCAAAAAAAAGAGGTTCAAGAAGTACGCCCCGCCGAAGAAAATCAAAATGTGGATCCCGACCGTGAACACCAACGAGAACAAGCTGATCAAGAAGAGCGACGCTCCTCTGATGAGACTGAGTTTGATGAAGAAAAAATCACCAGGATATCCGTCCATATTTTGGATGTGAAAGTTTAAATATCTTTGTGGTAACAATGAATTAGACTTCTGGTATAAATTATATATCTTTAAGGCTACGATTTCGCTATAATTGCAAAATTAAACACACCTCCATCAGGAACCACGGATGCAAGCATCTTCTAGTGCACTACAAACTCGTATTATTACCGCCTCTGCTTTGGGTCTTGCCGTTTTGGCGATTGGTCTTATTGACAACAAATGGCTTATCTGGCTAACCCTTGGCGCTGTATACATGTTAGCGTTTCATGAGGCGATGCGTCTTTTTAATCTTAACAACAATGCGCTATATGCTTATGCAGCACTTTTGTGGATGATTGTAGCGATTTATCCGTACAGTGAAGACTTGCTAGCCCTTAGTGGCCTTGTATTTATTGGGGCAGTTGCCTACACTCAAAATATTGCCTTTCGAAATTTTTTACCCTTTTTGTACCCAACTGCAGGAATGCTCTATCTCTTTAGTCTCTACAGTGAGCAAGGTATTGGTGCTCTTTTTTGGCTTCTTGTGGTGGTAGCAGCAGCTGACATTGGTGCATATTTTACGGGTAAAGCAATTGGTCGTACCCCTTTTAGTATCTCTAGCCCTAGTAAAACACGTGAAGGGGTCTACGGTGGAATTGCAGTAGCAACTATCGCTGGTTTTTTTGTGGGTATCAGTATCGTTGAAAATATACCTCAGGCTATTATTGTCTCTATGGCAGTAGCAGTCGCTGCGGTATTTGGAGATCTATTTGAAAGTTACCTCAAACGTCAAGCAGGCGTCAAAGATAGCGGAAATATTCTTCCAGGTCATGGAGGTATACTAGATCGTATTGATGGCTATTTATTTGGTGCTGTTGTGATGCATGTCCTCTTGCGTGGTTTAAGCGGGCTTGCTTGATAATCTTAGGCTCTACAGGTTCCATTGGGGTTAATACTCTCGCAGTTGCTTCTCGCTTTTCTCTCCCAATAGATGTTTTAGTTGCAGGACGTAATATCCAACTGCTCAACACTCAAATCAAGCTTCACAATCCACGCACAGTTGTTGTAATGAACCATGCTGATATTCCTCTCGTAAATCATCCTCGTGTATCTGCGGGTGAAGATGCCATAGTGAGAGCCATAGAAGAGTCATCAGCCTCCTTAGTCGTCAATGCTCTTGTAGGCTTTTTGGGATTACGCCCTACGCTTAAAGCGATAGAGTGCGGTAAACGTGTCGCCTTGGCGAATAAAGAGTCTCTTGTCGCAGCAGGAGCGTTTATTGAAAGTAGCAAAATCGTCCCTATTGACAGTGAACATTTTGGACTATGGTATTTGATTCAAGACAAAAGTATCTCCAGCATGACTGTGACAGCAAGCGGTGGATCTTTTCGTGATTGGGAAATTGCAAGCCTTAAAAACGCGACATTAGCCGATACCCAAAAACACCCCAACTGGTCGATGGGCCAGAAAATCACAATCGATAGCGCCACCATGGTCAACAAAATGTTTGAACTTTTAGAAGCTCGATGGTTGTTTGGTGAGGGCAAGTACGATGCGATTATTGAGACCAAATCACTCATCCATGCTCTCGTAAACTTCACCGATGGTTCCACGACAGCACATATCGCCAATGCATCCATGCAATTACCGATTGCGTATGCTTTGATGGGCAAAGTAGATGAGCCGATTTTGCCCAATGTTGATTTGGTAGCAGTAGGATCATTAGAATTTCGTGCTATTAAAAGTGCACGCTACCCCATTTGGGAAATCAAAGACGAGCTGTTGAAAAATCCCAAAACAGGAGTCGTCATCAATGCTGCCAACGAAGCGGCGATTGCGAGATTTATTGCAGGGCGCTGCGGCTTTTTAGATATATCACGGGATATTTTGAGCGCATACAACCGTTTTGATACACTGCCAACTTCTATTGATGATGTTTTTGCACTGGATACACAAGTTCGTGCCTTTGTGGAGTCGCTGTCGTGAAAGTGCTCTTGTTACACGGTTGGGGCGGATCGGATTTCCCCCATTGGCAATCATGGCTCGCAGGAGAAATAGCACGTGACTACGGGACCATCTCATTTCCCCTCTTGGATAATCCCCATTTTCCCAGTAAAAATCGATGGATGCGACAAGTTAAAGAGATTTTGAAAAATTTCGCCCCTGATGTGATAATATGTCACTCGCTTGCCAATACATTGTGGTTTCATCTGTGTTTGGAGGGGGAAATCGCCCCTGTTAAACGTCTCTTGCTCGTAGCACCTCCAAGCCTTTCATGTAACCTTGAGACGCTCAAAACATTTTTTCCTCTTCGAGTACCACAGACTCTTTTTGCTGAGGAAGCACTTTTGGTGGTTTCGAATAATGATCCTTATATGACGATGGATGAAGCCAAAGAATTACAAAACTCTCTGGGTATTGAGATGAAAATTCTAGAAAGTGCGGGCCATATTAACGCCGATTCAGGCTATGGAGAGTGGCCTTGGGTCAAAGAGTGGGTGATACAATGATTCTGAGCATAGAAAGTTCATGTGACGATAGTTCAATCGCTATCACTGAAATATCGACTAAAAAACTCATCTACCACAAAAAGATCTCGCAAGAACTAGAGCATTCTCGCTATGGAGGAGTTGTGCCAGAGCTTGCCAGCAGGCTGCATGCACTGGCACTCCCTGCAATTTTAGAGGAGTGCAAACCGTGGTTTGGGCAGCTCAAAGCAGTCGCGGTAACCAACGCTCCAGGACTTGGTGTGACTCTCATCGAGGGAGTTGTCATGGCAAAGGCACTCTCACTATCGCTAAATATCCCTATCTTACCTATTCATCATCTCAAAGGTCATATATACTCCTTGTTTATCGAAAAAGAGGCTATTTTCCCCCTTACTGTTTTGCTAGTATCGGGTGGGCACACGCAGCTTATTGTTGCAGAGAATTATGATACCATGGAGACAATAGCTACGACGATGGATGACAGTTTTGGAGAGAGTTTTGATAAAGTAGCCAAAATGATGTCTCTTGGCTATCCAGGAGGGCCTGTGATTGAGAAACTGGCCAGTAATGGGGATAAATCAAAATTCGTCTTTACGGTACCATTGTGGCAGTCTCCACTCATCGCTTTTAGTTATTCGGGATTAAAAAATCAAGTCCGTCTGGCAATCGAAGCATCTACTCCCGTGGATTACCCTAATATCGCTGCTGCATTCCAACAAACCGCCATTGAGCACTTGACACAAAAACTCAAAAAATATTTTAAGACCCATAAGCCTAAAAACTTTGCTATCGTCGGAGGAGCAAGTGCCAACGCAACGTTACGTTCCAACATTGAGATTCTTTTGGCGCAGTATAGTGCATCATTACTTTTGGCACCTTTGGAGTTTTGTTCCGACAATGCAGCTATGATAGGACGATGTGCTATTGAGGCATACGATAGAGGTGATTTTTCCCAGATCAATGACATCGCTATTCATCCCCGTTGCAAACTGTGATTTAGCTTAAATCAAAAACTCTCATTTCTAAATTGAGAGTTAAATTATCCGATTTTTGTACAATTCTCTCATATTAAAAACAGGAGCCCATAATGGCAACAACAAAATTCAAAGGTACTGACGTAGAACTTTTAGGAAACACTGTAAATGTAGGTGATAAAGCTCCTTCAATCACTGTAGTTAACTCTGCTGGTTTAGGTGACATCGTTGTAGGGGGAGCAACAGGTAAAAAACAACTTATTATCGTTGTTCCTTCTTTGGACACAGGTGTTTGTGCAACTGAAACTCGTAATTTCAATGCAAAAGCTGCAAGCCTTTCTGATGTAACTGTGACTATCGTTTCTCTTGACCTTCCATTCGCTGCTGGCCGTTTTTGCCAAGCTGAAGGTATTGACAATTTGACAGTATGTTCTGACTTCCGTAACAAAGAATTTGCAAATGCTTATGGTGTATTGCTAGGCGGTTCTGTTCTTGCAGGTGTAACTTGTCGCGCAATTTTCGCAGTAAACGAAGAGGGTGTTGTTACCTACAAAGAGATCGTTCCTGAAATCACTGAAGAGCCTAACTACGACGCTGCATTGGCAGCAGTAGCATAAGTCTCAAAGCATTCAATACTTGGATGCTTTTTACTACGTTGATACTAAAACACTAAATAGAATGCCTCGTAGAGGTTGTGGAAGGGACAAATGTCCCTACAACCCTCTAAACCTACTCGCATATCTCATATGCGTAAGAATATTTAAGTTTATTCACAAATCACATTCACACCGTTAGCTTCTTTTAGAACTTTACATTCATGATTTTCATCTAACACGATTGTTACACGAGCAAGCTTCCCATGATTAGTTACTTTTGTACCTACAAATGGAACTGTATTAAACTTCATTTGAGCAGTATTAAACAACCCATTGTGCCGAAAATCTACTATCACTGAGCTAGGGTCACTAAGGGTAAAACTACGTAACATAGGATCTTTTGTTTGAATAAATAAATTATTTCTACTAAGCTTAAATGAAATAAAATCCAATTTACCTGTCGAACATGCTGGGGCCAATTTGCTTACATCCATTGTGGCTACTGGGGCAACAAAAGCTTCGTTCTTTTTTAATGACCCCTGCGACAGCACCAATGGAGTGCGCCAATCAATACTATGCTCAATCTCAATCTTACGTGTTTCAAGACTTCCATCCAGATTTTGAAACGTGAATGTAGCTTCTTTCAGAACGCGAGCGGAAGAGGGAAAATTATATACCCTACTCGTCAATGGAGGCTTATAGGAATTTTTTTGAGACGTTACAGCATTAGATGAATTCGTAGATGTTATTAAAAATGGATTCTCGCGCGCACCACAAAGGGCAACCAAAAAAGAAGTGATAAAGACTATTTTCATTCTATACATCCTTTTATGGCGTAGCTTGCTCATCAGAATCTATCTCTTTGAGCTCAAAATACTGCTTTTGTAGTTGGGCATTTTGAGCTTTTAACCGCTCTATATCATCGCTCAAAAACTCTTGTCGTTCTTCGAGATTAAGAAGAACCAAAAGAGAATTATTTCCAAAAACAATAACCCAAATATAGAATAAAAGTGCAATGCCTGCACCAACAACTCCCAAAAACTTAGGAGTCGAAAGACCAAAACGTTTTTGACTAAAGCTAACGCCATAGCCATCTTCTAAGATATCATTATGCTCTTGGGTATCCATCTTTGTTTTCTATTGAAACAATGAGCTTCCAAGATATTCGCCATATACTACTTCGTTTTCGATTTCGAGGAGACGATTGTACTTAGCAGTACGTTCACCACGGGCGGTTGAACCTGTTTTGATTTCGCCACAATTAAGCGCCACTGCAAAATCAGCAATAAATGCATCTTCACTCTCGCCCGAACGGTGGGACATTACACATTTGTAGCCATTACGTTGTGCCAAACGTACCGTTTGCATTGTCTCAGAAACCGATCCAATTTGGTTTGGTTTAATCAAAATGGAGTTCGCAATTCCCTTCTCAATTCCTTGCGCTAAAATGGATGCATTGGTAACAAATAAATCGTCCCCTACTAGCTGAACTTTGTCACCTAATTTTTCGGTTAACAGTTTCCAGCCGTCCCAATCGTCTTCACTTAGACCATCTTCGATAGAAACGATAGGGTATTTAGAGCACAAATCGACATAATAATCGACCAGCTGCGCCGATGTTACAGTACGATTTTCGGAATCAAGCTTATAGCCACCCTCACACACAAGCTCCGATGCAGCAACATCTAATGCAATAGCCATTTGTTTCCCTGCTGCATACCCTGCTTTTGCAATCGCTTCCATGATAATTTGGATAGGCTCTTCATTGGACGCTAAATCTGGAGCAAAACCACCTTCATCACCCAATGCTGTATTGTGCTTTTTAGCTTTAAGCAATCCTTTTAGCGTATGATACACTTCAGCGCTGGCACGTAGACCCTCATTAAAATCTTCAAAACCTACAGGCATGATCATGTACTCTTGAAAGTCAACACTATTATCTGCATGGCTTCCACCATTGATGATATTGAGCATCGGAACAGGGATAACAAGTGCATTAGCACCACCCAGATAACGATACAGTGGGATTTTAAGACTTTGCGCTGCTGCACGAGCTACAGCCATAGAAACACCCAATACCGCATTAGCACCCAAATTGCCATAATTTTGTGTCCCATCAACCTCTTTCATGGTTGCATCAATAACCGCTTGATTAAACGGACTAAGCCCTATAATCACATCAGCAATCTCATTATTCACGTGTCCTACTGCTTTGAGAACACCTTTGCCCATATAACGACTATCACCATCACGTAGTTCTAACGCTTCACGCTTACCTGTACTTGCACCACTTGGTACGATAGCGCTGGCTTGCGTACCATCGCTTAATATGACCGTAGCTTTGATTGTAGGATTTCCTCTGGAATCCATTACCTCTAATGCACTTACCTCATCAATATATATCATTCTTCCTCCTCATTCATTTCAGATGCATCCATTGCCATAATGTTGCTGACACCCATAGCCGCTTTTATTTTTTCTTCGATTACTCGAGCCAACTCTGGCTCATCCTTAAACTTTTGTTTGACATTTTCACGTCCTTGTCCTAGCTTAGTATCCTCAAAACTAAACCACGCACCACTCTTATCAATAATGTCGAGCTTGACACCATAGTCAACAAGCTCTCCCTCTTTAGAAATACCCTCACCAAACATAATATCAAACTCTGCTTGACGAAACGGAGGAGCTACTTTATTTTTTATAATCTTTGCTTTAACACGATTTCCGATTTGACTTTCACCACTTTTGAGAGTAGCTATCTTACGAATATCAATACGAACTGAGGCATAGAATTTCAAAGCATTTCCACCCGTGGTTGTCTCTGGTGAGCCATACCCCATTGTACCAATTTTCATACGTATTTGATTGATAAATATAATCGTACAATTCATTTTGTGCAGTACACCTGTGAGCTTACGTAGCGCCTTGGACATAAGGCGCGCTTGAACCCCCACTTGCTGATCGCTCATCTCCCCTTCAATTTCTACTTTAGGCGTAAGTGCTGCCACAGAATCAATGACAATAAGGTCAACAGCACCGCTTCGAGCAATAGTCTCCACGATGTCAAGCGCTTGTTCACCATAATCGGGCTGAGAGACAAGTAGATTTTCAACATCTACCCCTAGATTTTTCGCGTACCCCACGTCCAAAGCATGTTCAGCGTCGATAAAGGCACAAATAGACCCTTTTTTCTGAGCTTCAGCAATAATATGCAAAGTAAGAGTTGTCTTTCCTGAACTTTCTGGTCCATAAATCTCAACTACACGCCCTTCTGGGACACCGCCAATGCCAAGCGCCAAATCTATCCCTAATGAACCAGTACTAATAGATCCAATAGGTTCAATAACTTTGTCGCCCAGACGCATAAGCGTCCCTTTGCCAAAGGTTTTATCAATTTGCTTCATAGCAAGTTCAAGCGATTTTTGTTTTTGTGGATCGATCATAGTCATATTCTCCTAAAGAATGAGGTTATTTTGTATAATCATACGGCAAAACACAAAAGCCATCTAAAAATATGACAAAATGCAATATAAATTATCTTGATGTTACACACTAAAACGAATACATCCGTTGTAGTGGCAGGGACAAATGTCCCTTGCAGCCCCCTAAAGCTACGAAAAAATGAATTTTTCGAGAGTTACGGGAGATTTTAGCATTATTTCGTTAAAATTTACCTAATGTAAATTAACGCGAAGGGACTATAGTGAAAAAAATAATTATTGCCCACTCTCCTGATGCGGACGATATTTTTATGTACTATGCTATCAAGTTTGGATGGGTAGAGTGTATGAATACGACGTTTGACAATCTTGCTTTGGATATCGAAACACTTAATGTTGAGGCGCTAGCTGGGACGTATGATGTGAGCGCTATCAGCTTTGGCCTCTATCCCCATATTCGAGATGATTATGCTCTTTTACGTACAGCGGTTAGTTTTGGCAGTGGCTATGGTCCCAAACTCATCCGCAAAAAAGAGACGATATTAAAGAAGAAATTTACCGTAGCGTTGAGCGGAAAATACACTACCAATGCACTATTATTTCGCATCGCTTACCCGAATGCAAAAATAATCTATATGAACTTTTTAGAGATAGAACAAGCTGTTTTAGATGGAATTGTTGATGCGGGTGTTCTCATCCATGAGAGTATCTTAGGCTACGATAGTGCCTTGGAAGTTGAACGAGAGTTATGGGATGTTTGGTGTGAGTTAAGTGGTGGAGAGTTGCCCTTGCCTCTGGGAGGAATGGCAATACGACGCTCATTGCCACTAACGAGTGCAGTTGCATATGAAAATACACTGACGCAAGCGGTACAAGTAGCCCGAGATCACAAAGAGACTTTGTCGAAAATGCTTTTAGAGCGCAACCTTGTCCGTATTGATGCTGAAACACTAGAAAAGTATCTTGAATTGTATGCCAATGATGACTCAATATCCCTCAACGAAATACAATACAAAGCGATCAATGTACTATTTGAACTGGGTTATAAACACGGCTTTTTTGATGCCAAAATTGATGCGAATGATTTTACTATTCCTCTTGAATACACTCTTTTAAGGAGCTCATAGTGCAAGACCAACTCGTTGGGCTTGGTGTAGAGACCTTTAAAATTGCCCTTATCTTGTCCCTACCAGCATTGCTAGTAGGGATGTTTTTAGGCCTTGCTGTCAGTATCTTCCAAGCTACTACTCAAATCAATGAAATGACACTGTCGTTTATCCCAAAAATCATCGGTATTATTATTATTATAGTATTAACTATGCCATGGATGATGAATGAGATGCAAGATTTTACGATTCGTATGTTCAATATGATTCCGACATTTACACAATGAATACCAAAGCTATTGATTTCTCTAAATTTAGTTCTATTCGTATTGGGCCCATTGTAGAAGTTGCCCTTATCGAAAATGATAATGTTCCATCACGGTGCATTATCGTTGGAAGCGCTAACAATCTTCTCGTGTCCCCAACTCCTCCACCATTGATGATTCTCTCAAAAGAGTATGATTTTATCCGTCTTGATGAAAATCGTCTCCATATTGGTGCCGCAACCCCAGGGGGAAAAGTAGTCTCGTTTTGTAAAAAGAACAACATTGCCCATTTTGAATATCTTTCCAAGCTTCCTGGAACCGTAGGCGGAATGCTCAAAATGAATGCTGGACTCAAAGAGTATGAAATCTTTAACTACCTCATTGCTCTTCGCACGCCAAGTGGGTGGAAACAAAAAAGTGACATCCTTCACGGCTATCGGACGACTTCCATCGATGAAGTAGTCTTTGAGGCAGTCTTCGAGGCTCACAAAGGATACAGTGTAGCGCGTTATGAGATGTTTGGTGCTATGCGTTCCAATCAGCCCAGCACTCCAAGTGCAGGGAGTTGTTTTAAAAATCCTGCGGGGGACTATGCAGGACGTCTCATCGAAGCAGTTGGGCTCAAAGGGCTCATGCACGGCTCCATGATGTTTAGTGATGTTCATGCCAACTTTCTCGTTAACACTGGTGGCGGAACATACGAAGATGCAATATGGCTCATTAAAGAGGCACAAAAAAGAGTTCTGGAACAATTCAATATTTCACTTCAATGCGAAGTTGTCATTTTGCGTGATGAAACTGTGACGAAATAAACTACTTCTTTATTGACTTAAGTCGTCTATTTGGGCTATTATGACGATGAAAATAAATAGTTTAGAGAGGTTTAATCGTTATGACAGTTAGTTATCTCCGTGCCGATAAAGACTTTGATAATATTTATGAGCAACTAAAGTTTGTTAATGCATACAAAGAAAAGTTGATGATCACCATCACCAACGAGATGGTAGACCACCTCTCCCAAGGCAAGCGCCTAAGTGAGAGAGACTCTGCAGTTGAGTTTTTTCGATCACTCAAAGACGATACTTTGCTGGTCTATGATGTTTGGGTTTTGAGCACCAACATTGAAGATATTATTCAAATGTTCAGCTGTTTACTCAAAAACAACATTGAGATTCATTTTATCAAACAAGGGATAAAAATAAACGCCCAGAGTGATATAATGGTCGTTATGGGGCTCATCGATCAGTTGCGGCAGTGGTTGCAAAATGAGAGCAAAAAAGGAATTGGTCGTCCGCGTGGATCTAAATCACCCTCGAAATTTGACAGTGCACTGGAACAAATTATTGAAATGCTCAAAGAGGGTAGCAATGTTAGTGAGATTTCACGTGCCCTTGGGGTAAGTCGAAGCTCTCTCAAAGACTATATCGAATCCAGAGAGCTCAAGACACTTAGTAGTGATTTGATACATTCCAATAGCAATAGCGATGCAAGAGCATTAATGATAGAGACAATACAGTGTCCAACACCACCATATAAGGGAGCATAATTATGAGTCAAGAAACCGTTGTAAAAGGTAAAGAATATTTAAAAGGGTGGATTCCATGGAGAATCTATCGATATTGGTTTTATGCATTTGTAACTGCATTTACGTTGAGTATTCCATGGATTCAAATCAATGGAAATCACCTCTTTTTGCTGAGTTTTGATAAACTCAAACTGCATCTTATGTTTGTACAGTTTGATATGCAAGAGCTTTACCTAATGCCATTTTTGCTGATGATTGGATTTATTGGGATTTTTGGGATTACGGTTTTAGGTGGACGCGTATTTTGTGGCTGGATGTGTCCTCAAACTATTTTTCGTGTCGCTTTTCGTGATTTAATTGAGACCAAAATATTTGGTCTTCGCAAACGGATTAAAAATAAACAGCAAGAACCTGATTACTCAACGACAAAAAATAAGATCAAGCGTGTGGCGATACTGTTATTGTCAGTATTTTTGGCAACTCTTGCGGCAGCCGATTTTATGTGGTTTTTTGTCCCTCCAGAGGACTTTTTTGCTTACATGATGCACCCAGGTGAACACTTAACGCTTATTGGGACGACACTGGGCGTGGCGGCATTTTTGGTGTATGATATTGTTTTCCTCAAAGAGAACTTTTGTGTCTATGTATGCCCTTATTCTCGTATTCAGTCTGTATTATTCGATGACGATACAGTCGTTGCGGTCTATAATCCTAACCGTGGCGGAGAAATTTACGATGCTCAACATGTGAAAAGTTTCACAACACAAAAGTCATTACTAACGGTCAATCCTACTGCAGAATGTACTACATGTGAAAGCTGTGTTACAGTATGTCCTACACACATCGATATCCGTAAAGGTTTACAACTCGAATGTATCAACTGTTTGGAATGTGTAGATGCTTGTACAAGCGTTATGGGTGCTCTTGGAAAACCAAGTCTCGTGGAGTGGTCAAGCGAAAAAGAGACATTGCATATGGCAGGTAAAACCCACTACATGCGTCCTAAGATCTTAGGTTATATCGGGATATTGCTCACGCTTGTGGTGATTTTGATTATGATGGGGAGCAAAAAAGAGTACATGTTGCTCAATATCAACAAAGAGAATCGTCTCTATTCAATCGTTAAAACCGATGAGGGGAAAACACGGGTGGAAAACGCCTATACATTCTTGTTACAAAACACCCTGAACGAAGACCATAAATACTATTTTGATATTATTGTTCCCAAAGGCATGGAAGGGAAAATCAAAATTGATGTTCCTACTGCGCCGTTTAATGCTAAGCCTGGAGTGGTCAAGAAAAAAGTAGTTGTATTGTACGCTGATGAGATGATTATCAACAATCCTACCCAAGACACTATTATCCCAATTACGATAAAAGCATATGCAGTGGATAACAAAGAAGAAGTAGTAGTACTGAGAGAATCAACATTCACCTATCCTAGAGCGGATTTGGTGAGCCATTGATATTACACACTAAAACGAATACATCTGTTTTAGTGGCAGGGACATTTGTCCCTACAACCCCCTAAAGCTACAAAAGCTTTGCTTTTGAGAGTTTTTGGCGATTAGACTAACACCGCTTCTTTGGCACCCTCTTCGAGATGCCCAATCACATATCCATCTGTTGCTGCTAGCACATCAGCTACGTTTTCTTCTTTGACTACCAAAATCATTCCAACGCCCATATTGAATGCTCTAAACATCTCATGACGTTCTACATGTTGACCGATGAGTTCAAAGATTGGAAGCACTTTAATGGAGGATTCTATAATTACAGCACGCAATCCATCAGGAAGTACACGAGGGAAGTTTTCAACGATTCCGCCGCCTGTGAT
>CAMBHX010000027.1 GCA_945867285.1 Sulfuricurvum sp. IAE1 | reverse complement strand
ACTAGATGTACCCGTGATGATCGAAGGGATGCCAGATCATGATCTTCTACTTGTTGATATTACAATTGAAAACAATGATTATCTGACTTATTGCGATCAAGCAAAAGTCGTCATATTGTTTGGTGATGCTACATTGGAAAATTTCTTTCACCAAGATTTGTATGAATGGAAAAAAGGGGATGTGTTAATGGGATTACTGAAGCACAAACGAACGGAACCTTTGAAACAATATCAGGAAACAGAGATAGCAGGGCGAAAAGTATTGATGCATGCAAATGAAGATGAGAAGACAGTGTCTATTCAATTGGGAATTTGATATTCTCTTTCGGATAATGGGCAAGCCGTAAGAAATATACCAGCGCAAGTGTGTTCACAATGTGGAGAAGAGTGGCTGAATGATGCTACTGCGATGAAATTGGAAACCATTGTAGAATCTGCACGTCAAAAATATGTTACCATAAAAATAGCACGATGGAATGAAGCGGTAGTGTAAGTGTGTATTCAACAAACCAAGCTATCCATATATGACCCTTTTTTACTTAGTCCTCTTAACAAAATTTCAATGATAGTTGACTATAATACCTTTAATTTAATGATTAAGGTGACATATTTGAAAAAACGACTTGCTGTTGCCTTTACTGGACCCTCTAATAGTGGTAAAACCACATTGATACTCAAAGTTGCCCGCAAACTCATCCATGAACATCAGCTCGAAGTTGCCATCGTTAAAAATGATCCAAAAGATAAAGCGCAGTTTGATGTCCCAGGAAAAGATAGCTATAAATTTAGCGATACGGGTGCTGAAGTGGTGGTTACCTCCCCTACTCGCACTACTTTTTTCTCTCAGCGACACAAGGAGCTTGATGAAATTGTTGCACTTTTTGGTGAGTTTGATGTGTTGCTGGTTGAAGGGCTAAAAAATCTCCCTTTGCCTCGTATCAGTATTTTTCGTAATTCCATCGATACTGATTATTTTCCCTATATGAATGCGCTTGCAATCGATGAGACTATTGATATGAATCACTACGATGCACCATCTGGTATCGATATTTTGGATTTGAATAATGCTGACGACGTCATCGAGTGGATACTAAAAAATGCCAAGGAAATACAATGATTGAAATACTAGAAGCTATACAAAAAAGTGCTATCCGAATCAAAAATGCCATTGATGTAAAAGATATAGGCTACTCTCAAGAACAAAATAGCTCAGGAGAGACACAGCTTCAGCTGGATATTCAAAGCGATTTGATCATCGAAGAAGAGCTTAGTTGTGTTGCTGGTATCCATACCATCGCCAGCGAAGAAAAAGAGTTGCCTATGGTGCTCAATGAATCGGGTCGCATTTTTGTCGCATTTGACCCACTGGATGGTTCATCACTTGTAGATGTAAACTTGAGCGTTGGTTCAATCTTTGGGATCTACGAAGGTGCGTTTACGGGCAAAAAACTTATTGCTGCGTGCTATGTTGTCTATGGTCCACGTGTAGAACTTGTTTTTGCCCACGAGGGAAAAGTGAAACTCTATTTACTTCAAGACGGTGAATTTGAATATGTAAAACAAATCCATCTAGAACCTAAGGGTAAAATTATGGCACCAGGTGGAACTCAACAGTTTTGGGCACCGTACCACAAAGCTATGATTGACTCCTTTTTTGCCACTGGATATCGTTTACGTTACTCTGGCGGAATGGTTCCAGATTTGCACCAAATCCTCCTCAAAGGAGGTGGATTGTTCAGCTATCCGGGTGCTGCTGACAAGCCAGAAGGGAAATTGCGCCAGCTGTTTGAAGTGTTCCCTTTTGCATTGATATTTGAGATGGCAGGAGGACAAGCAATGGATGGAAAAATCCGTGTTTTAGACAAAACCACTGCTCATGTTCATGATACCAGTCCTTGTTTTTTTGGTTCAAGCTACGAGATAGCCGTCGTACTGGATGTTTATGGACGAAACTAAGGGAGTTTACGAGGAGAAGCTTGACTCGTCCAAGCAAACCCTCCAAGAGTGTCAAGAATCTAAAGGCTTGGATAGCTGTTTGAAGTGCCCTGAGATTATCGGTTGTCCTATACGTACCCTCTATGTTCGAAGCGTCTACGAGAGCATGTCAAAAGGCTCTACAGGCGGATTTGATTTTTAGCTCTTTATTAACGTCATAGTTTTATTCTATCACACCCCTTTTTCTAAAAAATATTTTTTTTCATATTGCTTTACACGACATTATGATCGTAACTTGTGAATCGTGTACACTAGAGCACGGGTAAAGCATTATAATGGGACTATCGTCATTCATTTTTTATATTGAGTTTTTATAGAGGGTCGCTAAAATACTTATCATAGAGTTTTTTGTTTGAGTAGTTGATATCCTTAAGTAGATTTACAAAGAATTTTTAATACCCTCTGATAAATTTTCATTAGAATTTCTACAAATTTAAAATAACTTTTTTTTAAAAGGATTTTTATGTTTTCAAATAGTTTTGAAGTAATCGGATTAAAGGATGAGGAACATTTCGACTTACTTAAAAAGCATCTTATCAATATTGCGTATTCGGAAGTTTTTGTCTCTATTTTTAAATTGATTGCAATGTCTACAGCTATAGTTCTTATTTTTTATCCTCTCAATGATACAGCTACTATTCTCTCTTGGTATTTTTTTGCATTGTTAGTGTATGGATTCAAAATTGGAGATGCATTTTATTATAAAGTTAATAAACATAAACACTCGTATAAAGAGTGGTTTTGGCGGTTTTTTCTTTTAACTGCGGCTGTTGTCGTTGTTTGGAATCTATTTGTATTTCATTTTTTTCCTAAACAGCTGGATTACCAAATTATATTGGTTTTTTTTATTGTTATGATTACTGGATGTGGTGCAACAGCGTTAGCTAGCTACAAAAAATTTTTAATTCCTTTTCAAATTGGAATGCTATATCCGATGGCATTTATGCTCTATCAGCAAGGGGGATATTCGTATATTTTAATTATTATCTACATGGCATATGTATCGATTACCGGTAGCAAAATACATAACACAATATTAGAAGCGTATAAACATCAGCTTCGAGCAGAAGAGAATATTAAAATTGTAGAAGCCCAGCGTGAAGAATTGAGTTCTGTTAATACGAAATTGGAGGAAAAAGTTTCTGAACGAACAAAAGAACTTGAAGCAAAGACTAATCAAATTGCATTATTACTTGATAATTCCGGAGAGGCTTTTTTCTCTTATGACAAAGATATGATGATCGACTTAGTCTACAGCAAAGCATTCATTGATTTTGTAGGATTTATACCCGATGGATATCGTATTGATGAACTTCTTGTTATGGATCCTAAATTAAAAAAACGATTTATAATGTGTTCTCAAGATGCACTAGAGGATGATGAAGATTCTTCTCGTGTAGAACTTTATTTATCGTTATTACCGAATGAATTTGAACATGATGGTCGTTGTTTCAGCGCCCGATATTTACTAGTGGATCATAAAATTATGGGGGTGCTCAATGATATTACAGAAGAGAAACAGCTGGCACTTAAGCATCATCAAGATAGTCTTAACATACAGATGATTGTTTCTGCAGTTACGAGAAGTGGAGAGTTTTTTTCTAATATTCAAGATTTTAAAAATTTTGTGGAAGAAGGCTCTTTGGCATGGAAAGGTGGTCATGTTCATCAACTATATCGTCTAATTCATACTTATAAAGGCTCTTTTTCGCAGCTTGGATTTTATCGGTTACCTAAGATGCTTCATATTGTAGAAACTCAGCTTCAGGAGATGCTCGAAGGTGATGGACTAATTGATAATACGATTATAGATCAAATTTTTATGGCACCATTTTTGAAAGTCCTTAATCATGATATGAGACTATTGACGGAGCTTTTTGGAGAATCTTTTATTCTGCAACAAGGGTTTATTATTCTTACTCCAGATTTTGCCGAACTTATTGAAAATCTTGTCGAGGAAAAGCTTTTATGTTCTGATCAAGATGATAAAACACGTGAACGTTTATATCAACTGTTGCATCTTCGTTCTATTTCTTTGTTTTCAGTATTAGAAAATTTTAATCCTCTTGTTGAACGGATATCACATAACCTTGAAAAATTAATTCTCCCTATTCAACTTCATGGAGAAGACATTTTAGTTCCCATAGATAAATATAAATATTTCATCCGTTCATTAGGTCATCTGATTCGAAATGCTATTGATCATGGTATAGAGTTGCCTGAGGAGCGTTTAGAAATTGGTAAAGATGAATATGGAGTAATTCAATGTGAGATTCAAAAAGAGGGTGATGTTTTTATTGTGTCAATATGTGATGATGGAAGAGGGATCGATGAGAGACAATTAAGAGAACAAGCATCTAAAAAAATTGGGATAAATACGACTTTCATGACGCTAGATGAATTGATTTTTTGTGATGGACTTTCATCAAAAGATAATACTTCTGACTATTCAGGACGAGGAATAGGGATGTCTGCGGTGTATGAGGCTGTTATCGCTCTTCATGGACGAGTTGAACTTGAGACTTCTATGAATATAGGTACATGTATACGAATTACACTTCCTTTGCCTAAGTAAAGTCGATATTGATAATAATAGATATGTAATCTGTCAACAGTAATCAATAATGCTCATATAGGTGCCTTTTCAATTCTTTCAAATGTAACACCCGATAAAATACTACTATTATACTATTAGGTAATTTTGTTCAAGGAAACTTATGAAAAACTATATCACTACTCCCATCTATTATGTCAATGGTGAAGCCCATATTGGTCATGCGTACACAACTTTCATCGCCGATACTCTCGCTCGGTCAGCCCGTTTGGTTGGGGATGAAACTTACTTGCTCACAGGTACGGATGAGCACGGTCAAAAAATAGAGGAAGCAGCCGCTAAACAGGGTAAGCCAACATTACAGTTTGCCGATGAGATCAGCGCTACGTTTAAAAACCTGTGGGATGAGTTTGATATAAGCTATGATCAATTTATCCGTACAACCGATGAAAAGCACAAAAGTGGTGTTCAAGCCGCATTTGCCAAAATGGTCGAAAAAGGGGATATTTATAAAGATTTTTATGAGGGTAACTATTGTGTGAGTTGTGAGACTTTTTTCCCTGAATCTCAGCTCGTCGATGGAGGTGGGTGTCCTGACTGTGGACGTGCTACTACCATCGTTAAAGAAGAGAGTTACTTTTTTCGTTTGAGTAAATATGAGCAACCATTACTCCAATATTATGAGGAACATACCGATTTCATCCTCCCAAAATCACGCCGTAATGAAGTGATCAGTTTTGTACGTGGAGGATTGCATGACCTCTCTGTTACTCGTACGAGCTTTAGTTGGGGGGTTCATATGCCAGACTCACTCAACGATCCTAAACATGTTATGTATGTATGGCTAGATGCTCTCATGAACTATATCACGGCATTGGGTTATGGTAATGATGGTAAACTGATGGATTTTTGGCCCGCATCGACCCAACTGGTCGGTAAAGATATTTTACGTTTCCATGCTATCTATTGGCCTGCATTTTTGATGAGTTTGGATTTGCCATTGCCAAAACGTATCGGAGCGCATGGCTGGTGGACGAGAGATGGCGAAAAAATGTCCAAGTCCAAAGGCAACGTTGTTGACCCTAGAGAGGTAGCCAAGCATTACGGGGTTGAAAACTTCCGCTATTTTATGATGCGTGAAGTCCCATTTGGACAAGATGGAGACTTTTCTCAACGTGCGCTCATTGATCGTATGAACTCTGATTTGAGTAATGATTTGGGTAATCTCCTAAATCGCACTATCGGAATGTCTGAGAAGTATTCTGATTTTTGTATTGATAGTGTTGATGTCCTCAAGTATCACTCTAAAGAGATCAATGATGCTCATGCCATTATTTCTACGCTCCCTGCATTTATGTATGATCTTCAATTGCATCGTTATCTCGAAGAACTCTGGAAGATTTTTTCTATCGGAAACAAAGCTATCGAAGAACATGCGCCATGGATCAAAATCAAAGAGGGGAAAACGGATGAAGCACTGGCTACGGTTGCACTTATCGCCAATTTGTTAGCCAAAGCATCCGTGATGCTACATTCAATCATGCCCAAAACAACTGCTATTGTCGCCGATGCACTTGGATTTGAGATTACTACGGCTAGTTACAACACTCTTATTATCGCTAACAATCTCCTTGAAACGTTTGATATCAAAAAAGTCCCACCTCTTTTTCCTCGTATCGATGAGCCACTCATGGATGAAGCTCCAAAGGCTATGCTCGAAAATGAGACTGCACCAGCTGTGAGTGTAGTGGTTGAAATGATTGATAAAAAAGAGACAACTGTGGGAGAAGATGGTCTTATAACTATCGATCAGTTTTTCCAAACCTCTCTTAAAATTGGAACCGTCTTGGCGGCGATGGAAGTCCCAAAAAGTACCAAACTACTCAAACTTCATGTTGACGTAGGTGAAGAGTATCCACGACAGATTATTGCCGGGATTCGTGAGTATTACAGTGCTGCATCACTAGTTGGGACACAAGTGTGTGTCGTAGCCAATCTCAAACCTGCTAAACTTATGGGGATGCTTTCTGAGGGGATGTTACTAGCTGCTAAAGATATTGATGGGTTGTGTCTCATACGTCCTGAGAAATCACGTATTGCTGGAAGTAGCATTGGATGAGACTAGAGAATATCCTCGCACTTACGAAAGGGATGCTGCACAGTAACCCAATGATAAGTGTGTTTGAAACTATCGCTTTTGAGGTTTCAAAAGTCAAACGAGGATCTATTTTTATCGCCTATGACCCACGTGATGTCAAGCTTGCTTTAGAGAGTGGTGCGTATGGAATTCTTTTTGATAAGCCTACGCAAATGGGTGACAGTGAAGTCGCATGGATCCAAGTAGAGAATATTGATGAGGCTCTCAAGCGTCTTTTACGATTTTACTTACTAGATAAAGATCTACAAGTCTATGCGTGCGATCCCATAACCTTGCATTTGGCAAATTTCATACAAACTCCAGACAATTTTTGTGCTGTTGAGGGGACAATGGTACAGATCTGGGAAAAACTGTGGGGCCTAGAGAAAAAATCGATAGTTTTATTCTCACCTGCTCTTACAGACACAGAGCTGTTTATCCAAGTCGATCAACTCATTCGAGCACAAGAAGCCACCATTACTATCATCGAACAAACATTGTTTGAGACTTCTTTTATCCATAATAACACTTTTTATGAGCGTCAGATGCTGTCACCATTTTTTATCCCCTATTTAGAACATCTTCTTTTTTTCTACACATTCATGCGTATACCATTCCAGCTTAAAAACTTTAGTAAAATGGGACACTTTACCCCTGTATTTACAAATAGACGTTTAGAGGAAAAAGAGTTTGGCAGCAGTGATTGTGTGGTGATTTTTGAACCGCTACTTGAATTTATCGATGAACAAATCGACTTTTTACGTCAACAGGCTTCATGGTCCAAAACCCTCTATATTCTCCCCGAAACGATGAAATCAAGTCTCACTATTGGTATTGAAAGCATTTTATTTTACCGCTATATTGAAGAGATTTTGGTATTGCTTCAAACAAACGATTTTCATTTTGCATTGGTTGCAGGCGCAGACAAATCGATCCTAAATCCTGCACGATCATCCATGACGCAACTTGGATTTGAGTTTTAACCAATATGTATATTTTTGAGTTCTTGGCGTAATTGTTTTTCATTGCTTAGAATGCCTTTTACAAATCCATGAAATTCGCGCGAGTGATTCATATGTTTTAGATGTGCTAGTTCATGGACAATGATATAATCAATATGCTCATAAGAAAGCTGCATCATAAGTGTGTTAAACGTTACGACACCGCTACTGCTACAACTCCCCCATCGTCGTATCATTTTTTTGTACCGAATCTCTGAAGGCTCACACCCCATTTTTTTGGAATAATAAGTAATGCGTGAGGGAAGCGTAAAAAGTGCTTCATTTTTGTAAAATTGATGATAATATTTAATAATATCAGTATCTTTTGTGTCACTTTTTATCTTTTTACTCAAAACACTCAGGGTGTCAAGCCCAACAATATCACCTCTAAAGAGGATGTTTTTCCCCACATTATGTTTTAAAATAGGAAGAGAATTGACTTTTTGAATGTGTGTGTTGATCCAAGCTTCTTTCTCTCTTAAAATTGTACGAAGTTTGTTGATATCTTTGTGGGGAGAGCGAACCGTTACAACACCCTCTTTGGAAATGGTGATATAGGTATTGCGATTTTTAGGACGATGATAGAGTGTAAAATCAGAGGTTTGAGAATTAAACATACTCTATTGGGTCTTTGACTTCAGCGTTTTCAAAGCCACGCAAGCGTAATCGACAACTGTCGCATACTCCACACGCACGATCATCATTTTGATAACAGCTCCATGTTAGATGGAGTGGAACATTCAAACGCAATGCTTCTTGAACGATTTGGGATTTTTGTAGATGTACCAAAGGCATTTGAATAGTAAGTTTGGTCTCATCACGAGTACCAAGATTCGCACTTTGGGTAAATGATTGAATAAATGCATCTCTACAGTCTGGATAACCGCTACTATCTTCTTGGACTACTCCGATGGCAATACTTTCACACCCTTCTTTTTCAGCAATAGCAGTAGCGATGGAGAGAAAAATACCATTTCTAAAAGGGACATAAGTTACGGGAACCCCCTCCTCTAGGCCACCAACGGGAACATCGATGGTATGGTCGGTAAGTGCTGAAGCTCCAATGATTTTGAAGAAATCCAAATCGATTTCATAGGTTGAATTGATATTTAAATCATCGCAAATAGCTCTAAAACATTCAAGTTCTTTGGATATAGTGCGCTGTCCATAGTTAAAATGCAACGCAACAATATCATAATGTTGTGCCTTCATTATATATGCTACAAGTGTTGAATCCATTCCACCACTCATAATGCACAGTATTTTTTTTGACATTTAGTACGCCTTTCTTGTTTGGGGATAATTATACTTCGCTAGCGCTTATGCTACAATACGCTCATGATAGAATTAGACAACCGAACCAATCAAAAATATGATTTTTCCCTTTTGGAGCAAATTGCAACTGCATTAAGTGAACAAGACGTTGAACTTATTTTTGTCCATGATGATGAAATGGTACAAATCAATAAAGAGTTTCGAAATATTGACAAAACCACCGATGTGTTGAGTTTCCCAAGTGACCCATTTCCTAACGCACCGTTGGGAAGTATTGTTATCAGTGTTGATAAAATCCAAAGTGTATCACAGCAATTGGGGCATACCCCCCAAGATGAGTTAGCGTTACTTTTTATTCATGCAATGCTTCATCTGTTAGGTATGGACCATGAGGTAGATAGCGGTGAGATGCGTCAAGAAGAAGAGAAGCTTGTTATTCTCTTTGGGTTGCCAAAGAGTTTGATTGTGCGGACATTGGCGTAGCTGATTTTGGTTGTTCCAACTGTATATAGCCAAGCTCATACAGCTTATTATAAATTCCAGAGACAATTCCGCCTGTAGCTTCACCACCATGTCCCCCATGCTCAACAAGTATAGTTACAACAAACTGCGGGTTTTTATACGGACCATAGGTCGTGAACCACGCATGAGATCGTTTGAGATATTCCATGTCATTTTCATCCAGACGATTTTTGACGTTTTGTGCAATTCCACTGGTTTGTGCCGTCCCTGTTTTACCAGCAATATCAAAACGGCTTGATAGATATGCTTTCGCAGTTCCCTGTTTGTCATTACACACTCCCCACATTGCTTTTTGAATGAGAGGCAGTTTCATTTTCTCGTATGAAGTCAAAACATCTTTTAGAGGTGGATTAACAACTCTAGTACCAATTTTATATGCTACATGGGGAGTAGGAAGCTTACCAGTAGCCATGAGAGCAGTATATTGTGCTATTTGTAGAGGAGTGCTCAAAAAGTCTCCCTGACCAATTGAAGTATTGAGTGTTTCTCCGCGATACCAAGGTTGTTTAAATTTCTCTTTTTTCCATGCACGACTGGGAACGGTTCCTATAAATTCATTAGGTAAATCAATAGAAGTTTTGACCCCAAGTCCCATCCGTTTTAAACCGGATGCCATTTTCTCTATTCCAAGATTCAAACTTCCTTTGTAAAAAAAGTCATCACAACTTTGTGATACAGCTTTATTTATACCTACGTCTCCATGCCCATGATGTTTCCAGCATCGAAATGTTCGATTACCCAAGCGAAAACTTCCTGTACAACGAACACCAAAATTTTCATTCATGACGCCAGAGGTAATATATAATAATCCCAAGCCTGTCTTGATAGTTGATCCAGGGGGGTAAAGTCCATTGGTGATTTTATTTGTAAATGGTGCATAGACACTGTTTATGAGATAATTCCACTCCGATGAACTAATGCCCTCAACAAAGGAATTTAGATCATACTGAGGATAACTTCCAGCAGCATAAATTGCACCTTTGGTATCCATCACAACAATTGCACCTATGTTGCCCTCAAAAGCATTGGTAATGTATTCTTGTAAACGCATATCAATATTGAGGGTTAAATTGCGATTTTCTTGTGTAGCACTGGTGCTGAGCTCTTCGATTTCAACATTACGTGCATTGACTTTGATACGACGTTCCCCTGCTACCCCTTGTAAATAGTTATTGTAATATTTTTCAATACCACTTTTACCAACATGACCTAAAAGCTGTAGGAGAGGGTCTTTATCAATCTCTTTTTGGTTAGCACGAGCAACATATCCAATGATGTGTGATGCGCTAGCTCCATATGGATACAGACGTTTTGGCGAGGGTGAAATTTTGATGGTTTCACGCAAATTCATCAAAGCATACAGTGGAATCATAACTTCGTGAGGGACAAATTCTACAACATCAATATAGCTATGATTATAATAAGAATCATGCTGTTTATAGATTTTGGCTATTTTTTTGCCATCCAAATCTGGAATCATTGAGAGTAAATAGGTGATCTCACTTTCTAATAAACTGGCATCTTTACCTTTGGTAAGATGCGGAGCTAATGAGATTTTAAAGCCCAATTCATTAATAGCAATAGGTTTTAAGGTACGATCCAAAATTTCACCCCGTACAGGTGCTGAAAGCTCTATTTTGATACTATTGTTTTGAGATAACATTTCATAATGTTCATTAGATTTAACGGATAAATCAAATACCCGTACTAAAAGTGCTATCCATGAGATCACAAAGAGGGAAATTAGTAGTTTGAATTTCATCCTATCACTACAATCAAAGCAAATTCAATAAGCATATAAAAAAGTACATGCCAATCCAGCAAAGGCGATTCAAGCATCAACATATTATTTGCAATCGTCATAACCATCCAAAAAAGTAAATAACTAAACGCAACAAATAATCCTTTGATACAATTCTCGCACTGGATATTTTGTTCTAACCAAGGTATGATATAGTGATTTAAAATAGAGAAGAAAATAATACTGCTTCCAAACCAATACCCACGTTCTGTTTCAATAATCAATAGCATAATGGTGTAAATAATCAGCGAAAAAAGATCATAGCGATTAAGGGAACGATAAAACAAAAAACCAACTACTGCAAACATCGGGGGCAAAAATAAATAAATGCTACCAAGTGCACTGTAGATTGCAAAAACTCCTAGCCACAATAATGTGGCTAGAGAGTTTTGATAAGTGATACTTCGTTGCATATGGGGAAATGTTTGCATTTGATACAATCGGCCCAAATTTTGTGTTCAGGAATAGATTCCTTGGGTATTACAATAAATCCTAAACGCTCAAAAAACTGTTGTTGATAGGTCAGTGCCAAGATCTCACTTAATCCTAATGCCTTACCTTCTATGGATACTTTTTCGATTAAAGAACTTCCGATATTCATTCCTCGGTATTGAGAATCAATAATCATTGAGCGTACTTCTGCGAGTTTTGGAGAATGAATATGCAAAGCACAAAATCCTACAAGCTTGTCTCCATCCATCGCCAAGGTGTAAGAGCGAATATTGGTGGCAATTTCATCATCACTACGAGCCAAGATAACACCGCTAAGAATTTCAGGTGCAACGAGGTGTTGCATAGAGGGTATATCTTGCAAAATCGGTTTACGATAGGTAATAGTAGTCACAATAAGGGCTCTTTGAGTTTGTCATATAATACACCAACAATTTTATCTACACCTCGACGTTTTGAATTAGAGACCATAAGTGCATCAGGAAAACGACTTTTTAGAATACCGAGCTCCTTTTGATTGAGTTTGTCAATTTTGGTAAACACTCGAATAATGTATTGATTTGGAGTGCATATCTCTTCTAAATACTGGGCTACTGATGTGTCAATTTCTAGATCAGGATGACGGCAATCAATCAAATGGACAAAAATACGAATTTGCTTACGTTGAGAGATAAAATCGGTTAAATTACTCTCCCAATCCGTTTTAAGACTTTTGGCAACTTTGGCATACCCAAACCCTGGTAAATCCACTAAAACGGCATTTAGTTTGTCACCACTTTCTCGATCCATAAAGACAGCATCAAAACAATTGATAAGACGTGTTTTACCAGGTGTGGCCGATACTTTTGCTAGTGATTTTCGCTGTGTTAAGGTATTGAGCAGTGAGCTTTTTCCGGTATTGGAACGAGCCATAAATGCAATTTCATTTTGAAATTCATTTGGGGGTGCAAGACGAATATTAGGAGCCGAGGTGACAAAATGGGAATCGATGATTTCAATCATTTTTGTGTACTTTTCTTGGTGGCATTTTTATCTTGCATAGTGAATATCATGACAACAGGTTCTCCATCTGCGCTATCAGCATTGGCAAATCCACGTATTTCATTAACAACAACTTTGTCACCCTTGACACGACGATAATCATCAATACGGATCAGATCCACCTTAGTATAAAACTGATATTCGCTTTCATTGGGTAGATAGATCGCTTTTTGAGACTTTCCACGATACTTTTCACCATTTTCAGTCACAATATAAAAAGAGACAGAACCTTCAGCGATGTACTTAGTAGGTTTACGCTGCGCATCCGTATAAATTGTTACCTTTGAGGCGTTGAGCTCATCAAGTCCTTTGGTGACTTTTACATTTCCAGTAAAAATTGACAAACCGTTTGGTTGGTCACCCTTAAAGTTATCAGAAAGTACCTTGAGCTCTTCGGCGTGAACATTCACAATGAGGAAAGTGGCTAGTGATAGTAGTAGTTTGATCATTATTATTCCTTAATTCAGTTGATAAATACCAGTGATTTGATTGGCGTCTACAGTGTCATGTGCTAAATCATAGTAAAGTTGTGTTCCATGAACACTATTATGATTTTTAGTGATTGTAAACGCTCCCTTAGTCTTGGCAAAAGAATTTTGTTGATCATAGACACCTTCTTGAGAACGAAATTCTAGACCATCTTCTCTGACATAATGGACATTACCTTTTAAATTAATGACATCATCTTGATAGATTACATGGTCGGCTCGAATCGATTCTAGTAATTCTCTTTTATTGTTAGTAAGTTTTGCATTGGTAGCTTCATAATAATCTGGAAATTTTTTAGCATGATCTCCCGCAAAAAAATGGTTAATCTTATGAGGAGAAATTTCATAAATGACAAAACTATCTAATTCAAACAGAGGTACATTGTCTATACTGTCTTGAGATGACTCTGCGGGTTTAAAATAACTAAACATTCCCAGTAAAAGTGCCAAAACTAAAGAAAAAAAGAGGCTAATTGGCATTTAAATCCAAGACTTTAAGAAGTTCTCTTCATCACCATTGGCACGCATTACTTTTTCAATCATTTCTCGCACACATGCATCCCCGCCAATTCTTTCTAAGCTTTGAGCAACAGTTTTTACGTAGTGCGATCCGTCAAGCGGAGTAAATGCCATCCCCGCCCATGCTAAAAGTTTATAATCGTTCAGATCATCTCCTATGACTGCTACTTGAGATGCGTCAAGAGAAAGCTTTTGACACAATTCTTGCGCACAGGCAAGCTTGTCTTTTATTCCTTGGTAGACGTGAGAAATATCAAGTTCTCGGGCTCGATTAGCAACAATATCTGAATCGCGTCCAGTGATAATGGCTACTTCATATCCCATCTTAATGATATGCTTGATAGCAAAACCATCACGAACATTAAAGTTTTTTAACTCCAACCCTTGCGCAGTATAAATAATCTTTCCATCGCTTAAGCATCCGTCAACATCGAGTATAAAGAGTTTAATCACAAAACACCTTTGGTACTTGGGATTCCTGCACGCTCATTTTGTACTAAAGCTCGACGTAATGCAACGGCAAAAGCTTTGAAAGCTGCTTCAATGATGTGGTGTTTATTACTGCCTCGTTGCATGACAATATGAGCACTTATCCCTGCCCCAAACATAACAGCTCTGAAGAACTCTTCAACAAGCTCTGTATCAAACTGCCCTACTTTTCCATTAACTGCTAGACTACACAGTAAAAAAGGACGATTGCTTAAATCCAAATCACAACTGACACACGCTTCGTCCATGACCACAGATGCATTTCCAAAGCGTTCAACTTTGACGATTGGATAAATCGCGTCACGTAATGCTTGTCCCAATACAATACCAACATCTTCTACGGTGTGATGATCGTCAATATGGGTGTCACCTTTGCATGAAATAGTAATATCCATCCAAGAGTGTTTTGTGAAGCTTTCTAGCATATGATCAAAAAAACCAACACCTGTTGAGATAGAGCTCTTCCCCTCACCATAGACGTTGAGAGAGAGTGAAATATCGGTCTCTTTGGTAGTTCGGCTTTTTTGTATCATCACTGTTCCCTTGTTATAAATTGGCCACTAAAATAACCCTGTGATTTAAAATCACGCGCTTGGGCTTCACTTTTGAATCCAACAAGCCATACTCGATAGAGTTTATCGTTATTATACTGTGAATCTTTGATAATTGCGCTGTAGCTTTGGAAATTTGCGTATTTTTTTTGAGTTTCCAATGCCCCGCTAATATTTGAAAAAGCACCAATTTGAACTGCAAAATCACTAATTATTGTACTTTTTGGACCAGATTTCAGTGCGACATAATCAATTGTTCGTGATGCTGGCGGCTCAAATCCTAGCACTTCTAAAGAGACATTAGCGCTTCCTTTTGCTATAAGATCAATCTCTTTTGCTGCAGAGTAAGATAAATCAATAATACGGCTCTCAACAAAAGGTCCTCTATCGTTGATACGCACCACAGTTTTTTGGTTATTATCTAGATTAGTAACGCGTACTACGGTGTTCATCGGTAATGTTTTGTGGGCGGCACTCATAGCGTACATATCATAACTTTCACCATTGGAGGTTGATTTACCGTGAAAATCGCTCCCATACCAGCTCGCACGCCCTGTGTGAGTATCCCCAACGCTTACCACCGTTGGATAATACTCTTTGCCAAAAACTGTATAAGGACGCATAGATGCAACCGATTCACCATTCCTCTTGGTTAATCCCGAGGGGGAAGTATCTAAGTTTTGTGATGGATACTTCTTTGAGGGTTTACCACCTTGATAATTGTAGGAACCTTTATAGGTTGTACAGCCATTTATGACAAACATTACAAACAATAATGTAAAAATAAGACTCTTCATATTAAACACCTAATACATTAAATAGTTGTCGTGCATTATACGTTGTTAGTTCTTCTATCTCTGCTTTTTTTAGACCTAAAACCTCTC
>CAMBHX010000026.1 GCA_945867285.1 Sulfuricurvum sp. IAE1 | reverse complement strand
AGAAAAAATGTGTGCTAGACCAAAGTTTTTACTGATCCACAAGATGAGTATGGAAAACACCACAAGACCCATAAAGCTATAGAGCTTGAGTCTGGATGCTAACTGTTGGCGTGTTTCTTCCAGTTTTTTAAGTGAGGGAGAGAGCTCTTGATAATAAAAATCGGTGAGCTGGCAGATCGATTTCATTGGTTAAATAATGAACCAACATTGACGTTTTGACGTTCAGTCGTTGTGATTTCAAAAACTGCACGACGCTGCAGGCTCATCCATCCTGCGACGAGATTTGTTGGGAACATCTCGATGGCGTTGTTGAGATCGGTAACGGCTTGGTTGTATGCACGGCGTGCTGCGGAGATTTGCTCTTCGATTTCATTTAGTGAGCGTTGGAGGTGCATGACGTTTTCGTTGGCTTTGAGGTCAGGATAGGCCTCCATAGCAATATTGATAGCACCAAGGGCTGATGTTAGTTTGGCATCAAGGGAGATCTTTTGTTCATCACTAATATTGGGTTTCATCGCTTGGGAACGAAGGTCGGTAACTTTTTCCAGAATGCTTTTTTCGTGCTCCATGTACTGTGAAACCGAAGCAACAAGGTTGGGGATGAGGTCAAAACGCTTTTTTAACACGGCATCAACACCGGCAAAAATATTCTCCACTTGGTTTTTTTTGCCAATGAGAGAGTTGTACATCAAAATGATGATTACAGCTAGGACAGCTAGAATGATTAGAAATAGTTGCATGAGTTGCTACTCCTTTGTAGTTGCATGGTGAGAGTGTACCACAACCGAAGCGCTAAGTCCAAATCGTGTACCTAGAGGATGCTTTTGTCTCTATGGTCATACCAGCTAATCATAGCAGGGAGCATCACTAAATCAATAGCAACAGCAAATAAAAGGGCTATGGCAGTAACGACTCCAAAATGGATATTTGGGACAAACGACGAAAAAGCAAAAATCATAAAGGCACAGCTTAAAATAACGGTGGTGAAAATAATGGTCGCTCCCGAATAGTGCATGACGTAAGTGAGGGACTCTTCGAGATTAAGATTTCTACCTCGTGCGTCTTTGTACTTTATGAGAAAATGGATGGTATCATCGACGGCAATCCCTATGATGATAGAAGCGGAGATGGCAATACCAATGTTGACATGTATCCCTATCCATCCCATCGTGCCTAAAATCAGAAGTACTGGTAAGACATTGGGAATAATCACAAAGGGGATCATTCGCATATTGCGAAAAAAGAGTAACAAAATTAACGTAACGGTGGCAATGGAGAGGAGAAGTGATAGGATAAGTGTATTGGCAACATCATGTTCCATATTGGCAAACATTACGGTTTGTCCTTGTACGGTTGCACTGTAGGGAGTATTTTTCCACCACTCTCCAGCCCAATGAATCATCTCTAAATCCATAGAGGTATCAACAACATTAAGCTGGGCTGTAATACGTAAAGATTGTTGTTTGAGATCTATTTCGTCATTGATTTCCATCCCCTGAGGTAGTGAAAGGGTATAGAGCAGTAAGTATTGTGCAATCAGCTCTTGGTTGTCTGGGATAGTTTTGGAGTGGTTAAAAACGTAGTTAAATTTTTTGATCACATCAACGAGAGAGCTGATGTGTCGAAGATTGGTGTAGCGTTTATGAAAATCGTGACTAAATTTTTCGACTGTTTTCATAAAGGCAGGTGATTTTATTCCATCTGGTGTTTTGGAATCGACGACAATTTCATACGCCATGGGTCCTGTGATGTTGGCTTGGATAAAGTCGATCGTTTGTCGAAAGGGAACGTCTTCTTTGAAGTACCGCACTGTATTGGAATCGATGCGTGTATAAGTGAGCCCTAAAGCTATAAGGGCAAAAAAAATCATGGAGCCAAAAAGAACTTTTTTGTTATGAGCAATAATAAAACGGGTGTACGTTTTGGAAAAAACATCCTCTTTATTATCACTATCACACGATTTTTTTTGGGCGATATTGGGATTTAAAATAGCTAAAAATGCAGGGATAAACAGTAAGGTGAGAAGTAGTGCTAAAATCGTAGCACTGGCAGTGGCAATTCCCAGGGTTTTAACGGGTGTTATATTAGATATATTAAGTGAAATAAAACCAACAGCTGTTGTGAGAGCCGTCAAAAACATCGGGAGAATATTGAGTTTGATACTGTGCGCAATAGCACTATGGTTGTCCATACCCTCACGTCTGGCAAGCGTGTAAACCCACAATAAGTGCATCGCATCTGCCACCCCAATAGCGACGATAAAAATCGGGATATTGGCGGTAAAGTTGTTGATTTTGTATCCCAATACCACTTGTGTCCCTAAAACGATGATAGAAGCAAAGATGATGATAGAAACACTCAAAAAAACGCTGGAGAGTTTTTTGAAAACAAACCATAGCAGTATCATAGTAATAAGTAGCGCCATGGGGCCAAAAGTAGCAACGTCGTGTTCACCTAACGAGACAAAGGCTCGATCAAGAATAGGTCCGCCTGCTAAATGAAACACATAACCACTGTTATTTTCACTCTCTATAATCTCTTCTACATAGGTTTTGATCATCAAAGAGGCGTTAGTGTCATTACCGGCATCGGGAGATAAACGTCCTATAATCATGGTGGTTTTTAGATCATTACTGATGATGCGTCCAAGTATTGAATCTTCATTTGGGATAATACGCTCTAGCTCTTGAAGTTTTTGCGGAGTGAGGATGTTGATGTCACTTATAAAATCGTTGACGAGAATCTCATCGGGAATAGTTGTATCACTGTGGATATATTGATAGTTGGTTAGGGAGTTTACCTTTGAGACGTAGGGAGCTTTTTGGAGTTTGCGTGTAATACGTTGAATAGTTTCAAGCGCTTTTGTATTGAGTATTCCATGGTCATCTTTGAAGAGGATAAGAATAGAATCATCATTGCCAAAGACGGCTCTAAAATTATCATATTCCTTGAGAGTATCGGACTCTTTTTCGAACCAAATACGATATGACCCATCAAATGTCAAGTGTTTGAGCTGCAAGCCCATAAAGAGTGTAAGGGCGAAGATGAGTATGACAATAAGCCATCGAAAACGAATAGTAAAATTCATGTAAGTATTCATCAAAGCTCCTTAGAAAAAATAGTTGGCACGAAAAGTGACTTGATTGAATTGTCCCATTTGTCCAATCGCAGTTTGTAAATCATCTCCAGGGGAGATAACCATCCACTCCATAGAGAGTCGATAGTTTTCTTTCATACGGGTTCCAAAGTTCAGAACATAGGTTTGTTCGTGATTGGTAAAATCGTAGAGGACTCCTCCTTTAATTTCACTCGATCCTGCATCTCCAAAGCTGCTTTGAACTCCTATAAAGAGGTCGTTATTAAATATCTCTGAGAAATCTTGGTTTTTCAGTTTCTCTTTGTCTTGATACGTATAGTTATAGTATTCTAGTAAAAGACGTAATTCGGCACCATTAATGGATTGGCTAGGTAGATATTCAAGTCCAATGGAAGTTTGGGTGTAGTCACTTATAGCTAAGTCATTAAGAACATCAGTGTAGGCGGTTTCAAATTTAAAAATGAAATTTTTATAGGTAGCGTTACCAAAGAAAAGAGCTTTATTAACTAAATAAGCGTGTTGCTCTAGAGAAGTTTGGGTGGCATTAGCATAATTAAAATAGCGTTTGTTATCGTAGCCATTTTGTGCAACGATAGAATAGTCTACACCAAAGGCCTCATTATAAGTACCGCTGTATTTCATATATATTGTGGGCCTATGATTACTTTTTTCTGTTTTTAGTTCTCCGTTATAGGGGAGTGGAAGATAGTTGTAGATATTGTCGGATGCGGGATAGGGCTGTTTATTTTCTTCGAATTTGGTGATAAGAGAAATCTTACTATCGTCATAAGAGTAGGTGTATTCCATATTGAGTGCTCCATATTTACTAGACATATCAAAGGAGTCAGAGAGGTAGTTTTTGGTATTGAAAATATCACTGCTACTATATGCTTCCATGACCCCCCAGTTTCGAATATTTCGTCCGATTAAGATGGCTGTTCTATCTATTTTAGTTTTAAAATACGCTTCATTGAGCATTAAATAGCGTCGGTTGTCATCATTATTATCATATAAAAGTGCAAGATTAGTGACAATGGATCCGGAATCGAGGTTTTTGCTGATTTCCGTAGTTCCCTCTATAGCAAAGTTATTAGGGTTTTCATTAGTGGAATAGCTGTTAAAGCTTAACCCTATAGTTCCACGTGCGGCAATCGTGTGTACAAAGCTATCGTCTTGAGTGGTAGGAGTTTCTTGGGTAGTGGATTGATTAATTACAGTTGTTGTTTGAGTGTCGTTTGTTGGTTGGATAATAGGAGTGGAGAGTATAGGTTTTGTGATAGTTGCTTTTTTTACTTTTGTTTTTGAATTCGACGATTTTGAGGTTCCGTATCCCCAGGCATACGAACTTAACGCAAGAAGTATAATAATAGAAAAAGTGTAGGTAGGTCGCATGATTAAAACTTCACATTCAAGTTGAAATTTACTTTACATTGGTAGTTCGTGACGCACTGTAAGCAAGGCAAAGAAATGTTCTTAAATGGTAATGCGGAGTGCATAATAATTCCTCTGACAGTCAAAAAATAGTTATTGGAGAATAGATTGAGAAAAATCTTGATGTGTAAATCCTACTTTGATTTTTTCACTTACCCAATCAAGAACGGTCTCTTTTTTGGTTTGAATATTGGTCATCTCGATTTTCATCCCTCTCCATATACCATCGATTTTTTTGTAATCAGGGAATATAGCAGTTTTGAGCAAATTATTATTTTTATCATAGTAGTCGATGCGTTGTATGAGAAAGTTCTTAGTTTCAACAAAAACAATTTGTTTGGAGTAGCCTGAGTTTTCATCGCTAGGCTTTCTTTCAACCTTATAGTGTTTAACTCCATTAAGTATCACTTCTTGGGCATTACCGCTATGAAGAAATTTTTTGTAGTGTTGACTGGAGAGGTCTTCGTAGCTAAATTCACTCCCCATAAAAGAGCCTGATTTATTTTTAGAGATAATTCGTTTGGTTTTTTTTAATCCTGGCATATATAGCCATTGATCGTCATCTTTGGTCAGATGTTCGTGAGTAAGAAGAATGGTCCCTTTGACATCAGCAGGAGTGGTAAATTCAAGTATAGTTTTATCGCCATTGTCACCTTCGAGCTTTTTCATGGTAAGATTTCGTTTGTTTGTTTCTCCTGAACTGTTTTTTAATAGCATATTTAGCTCGGCACTTTCGCTGATATAGTTTCCAGTAGCATCGTAAGCTTTGATAGAAATCTCTTCGTTGGTATATCCCATGAGGTTCACTACGAGACAAAGAGTTAAGGTGAGGGTGCTTGGCTTCATAAAAAGTCTCCAAAATATCGATTTTGACTATGATATTTCAACGGTGTCACAATGGTGTCACATCTTTTCTTTTTAAGCAATATTGAATTCAATTGGTTCGAAAGATGACATGGACGTGCACAGTGCGGTTGCAACTATGTCAAAAGCATTACGATAATATAGATGATAGTCCCATGTGTCAGTATGAATATGGATGTCAGTTTGATTAGAAAGATCCTGTATGGTTAGAGGAATTTCAAGAGTATTCATGGGAGAGGTTAAACCTACTCCAAGTGCTTTTAAATGGGCTTCTTTGAGGCACCAAAAAGCCGTAAAAGCACGTGCATGTAAGGATGATGGGATTGAACGTATGAGATGTTGTTCATTTGATGTTAGGGTATGGGTAAAAAAGCTACTGTTGATATCTATGGGAGAGACTCTTTCAGAATCTATTCCACAGATAGTATGAGGGGATGTGAGACAAAATGCTTGGGTTGGCGTATGTGTTATATTGAAGCTGAGAGGGTGATATTGTTTTAGGATAGGACGACCATAAGTGTTAGTCTCAAATTCCCATGTCTGTGGTGATGTATGAGGTTGATAGTGAGTTAGAATTTGGCGTAACCTCCCTCTGCGGGTCGTAAAGGCTTGTTGAAGCGAGGGGGTTTTGAGTGTACGGCATCGCTCTTGCTCTTGTGGACTTAAAAGTGAAAATAGGTGGGATATTTCATGGTGATTTTGTATAAAGTCCAAAGACCAAACGGTCGTTGGATATTTAGGCAGATTTAGCATCACAATAATCGGTATTGATAGTACATGCAATCATTGTAGTGACTTCGGTAGCATGACTGGAATGGAAAAAATGGGAGGCATTGAGTCCTATGATATTAAAACGATCTTGCGTGCATTGTGACCATTTTTGCATATGTTCCGCAGACGCCCGATGGTCATGTTTGCCATAAAAAGCGGTGATTTTACTATACAATCTTTTGGAGTTTGCTCGATAGGTCTCGATGGCTTTGAAATCAGCACGCAACATGGGGATAATCAGTTCCATGAGTTCACGATTATTGATGATAGAGGCATCGGTTGCTCCGAGATTGATGAGCTCTCGGTAGAACTCTTGTTGGGGTAGATGATGGATGGTGCGTGAGGAAGAGGGAAGTTGCGGTGCACGAAAAGCACCCACATAGAGATGTTCAATAAAAATATGATGTTTTTCGAGGCGTAAAGCGGTTTCGTAGGCGAGTGCCGCCCCCATAGAGTGACCATAAAAAAGGATTTTTTGATTAGGACATCGCAATATAGCACTGCATATCTCGTCTGCCATGGTGTGGATGGATTCTAGTGGTAGTTCATTGAAACGGCTTCCACGCCCAGGGAGGTTGATGATGCGGTGATCGATGCAAGGTGGGAGCTGTTTTCTCCATTCATAAAAATTTTGCCCACTGCCACCTGCATGCGAAAAACAATACAAGGTGTAGGGGGCATCAATATTATCATTCAAAGAGGTGATATAGGGGGAATAATGTTTCATAGTAATACCTTTGTCTTACAGTCTTGGGGAAAGTGTAAAATAAAGGTGTCACTAAAATGTCACAAAGAGTAGATATTTCACAAATTCTAAAAAGCAACGCTTTTCTAAAGAAACATTTTTGTTTCACAAAAAGCGCTACGCTTGTTTTGTAGCTTTAGGGAGTTGTAGGGACATTTGTCCCTGCCGCTAAAACGGATGTATTCGTTTTAGCGCGTAACCTAAATAAATAATACCCAAATGCGCTGGCAAAAAAGAGATGCAAAACAAATATTTCCCATCCCCAGATATTTAAAATACCGTGATAACGCTCGATTCCTGAGATAGCTAGGGTGATGAGGTCGGTTACGAAGTCAGCGAGGGTGACGAGTGTGAGCACCTCCATAGAAGTACTTTTGCTGCTCAACCAGTTGAGGAGTCCAAATCCGATAAAATACGCCCCTAGCAGTTGTGTCAATGGAACAGTTTGAGGTGTCAGAGAAATACCATATTCACCCGCGACAAGATGCGGTACAAAGATTAATCCTGCACCGTACAGACTCACCAAAATGGCACTGATCGCCATAATTCGTGTTAATCCTTTCATACTGCACACTCCTCTAGAGATTCCATTTTTGGGGTATTGTGGTGACCATACAAGTCGATGGATTTGAGTGTTCCTAGTTTGAAATCATGTTTTTTAGCCACTTCGCCGATAAAATCAACATGATGCGCTGACATGGAACCAAACGAGAAATTGTCACGTATCCCCTCCAATCCTAGCAGCATGGTTTCAGCAACACATCCATAGACATGATTTGCAGGGAGTCTAGTTCCGTGAAGATTGACTTGGGTGTTAGGAAGAGTCGCCAATCCCCCTAGTATCAAATCAATCCATGGACATTGAGTAGCTACTGAAACATCAACGTCATTAGGAGTGGCAATATCACAAATAATTTGTGTTTTTTGGCTGAGATGATTAGGAAAAATCACTGGAACGGCAGCATTGGTTGCGGTGATGACAATGTTACACTCTCCTAGTGTATCAAAAGAATCACTGACAGCAATAGAGATTTTATCTCCCATTTGCTTGTGCAAAGTGTTTGCGATTTCTTGGAGTTTTTCATCGTTGGCATTACGACCTATCAAGATGATGGATTGGCATTTTTGAGCCATAATTTGAGCACAAATTGAGCCGATATTCCCTTTTGCACCCACAATACCTATGGTTAAATCTTTAAATTTCATTCCTCGCTTATTAGCTAATTGCTCTACTGCTTCTATAGCCAAAGCAGTCGTAAATCCATTACCCGACGTTAAAGCAATATCTGTGGTTGCAGCTGTAGTACAATTGAGAGTAACGATAGAGGTATATCCTCCCATTCCCACCATCGTACATCCATGATCGTGTGCCATTATAACCGCATCATCGATGCGATCAAGTAGGATATTTTTGCTCTCATCGTTCATCATTTCTTCGATTTGTTTGCCTGTTAACGGTATGCCAATGACTTTGAGATTGACACGTTCACCTGTGGGTGAGGGTACTGTGATGGATTGGGTTATGCTAGCTTTGGAAACAGGGAATAACACCTCTAGGAGTGCTTCATGTAGGTTTTCCTCAATATCCATGAGGGAAGGCTCAGCTTTGATGAGCATTTGTTGATCTTCGACGTGACCTACATGTGCTACTTTGATACATCCCTCGTCGCTGTCGTTTCGATAGGCTGGATGGATGGCTCGGTAGTCTTTGACTTTTTGAGTGTAATCTATGGAACTTTCCACGGTATAGCTTAGCAATCGACCTGCATTGGCGTGTTTAATGATGAGAGCTATCTCTTCGAGTGCTGATATTACTCTCCCTATCTCTTCAATCGTAATATAGGCACTGGGGAGAAATCGGATGGTATTGCGCGTTTTTGTGGGTGCAATACGAATTTGGCGAACATTGAGCAAATAGCCTGCAATGAGATGGTTTAGAACCTCCATTCCACTGTTAGCAAGAGCTCGAAATAAAAACGATTCAGAGGTGTCAAGGTTGGCTAATTCAATACCTAGCATCAGCCCCATACCTCGAACTTCTTTAAATACGGTTGGATATTTACGTTGAAGTGTTTGGAGTTTAATTGTAAATACTTCCCCTTTTTCACGAGCCATTTGCATAATATTGTCTTGTTCAAAAAGCTCCAGCGCTTTGAGTGCCATCATGCACGAAGGCTGATCTTCAGCAAATGTGGAGCCATGATAGTAGCCAAAATCTTTTTCATACAGAGATGATTCAACAATCATGGCACTGATTTTTGCCAATCCTCCCCCCAAGCTTTTAGAGAATAAATAGTAGTCCCCTACGATTTCCAGTTGTTGAGATGCACAAAAAGTTCCACTTCGTCCCATACCGCATTGGATTTCATCAATAATCAGGGCAAATCCTATTGTGCTTGCTTGCAAGCGTGCCTCTTGGGCAAATGTTTTATCGAGGACAAAAATCCCCCCTTCACCTTGGATAGGTTCAATAAACATTGCTGCAATGGTATGCCAATTTTTTGAAACAAGGATAATATCTCCATGGGAATCAATCGAAAGTTCATAAATGGTCTTTTTGGATATATCAATGGTGCGCTCTAAATCCTCTTTGGTATGGGCAATTCGGTCAATTTCTAACTCCATCCAGTGAAATGGTTTTTTGAAATCTGACGAAGCAGTTAGACTAATGGCGCCAGAAGTCATCCCATGAAATGCATGATTTAGAGCGATAAAGCGAGGCTTTTCTTCAAAAATAGTGTTGTTATGCTGCAAAATTACATCTATCAGTTGCTCAAAAGTATCTATAGGCATACGCAAGAGTTGTGAGGCATCTGCCAAGAGGGTATTAGCTAGACAAATGCTTTCCTTGGCGTACCCATCCTTGAGAAGAGCAAAAAAGTTTTTGCTATTTTTAGTGTGACGTTTGACTTTGGAATAGTATGCCATTTTGGCATGTTTAATAGCAGCTTCTGTCGCCTCCGTACCTGTACTGCCTAGTGTGCTGATGTACTCTTTGCCCGTATAACTCCCAACCAAATCAGAGAGCTTCTTGGCAATACGTCCTGCTGGAACGTTGTTAGTGTGTTGTGTGTGAGTTGGCATAAGTGACTGTGCCTGTGTTATGAGTTGTGCTACTAAATCGGGATGATTGTGACCAAAAATAGTAGAACCGTATCCACCTACCATATCTAACACCTGAATTGTTTCACCATCTTGTGTGTACTCTAGTGTCGTTCCATAAGCTTTGGTATAATATTTATCTGCTCTAATGGTGGCAATACGCTCACCAATCCCTTGACGTGCATATAAAACATAGAGATGTTGATCGTCAATACGTTGATTTGGGATGATTGCAATCCCATTGAAATGGTCGATTTTGTCGGCTAATGCACGAATAGTAGGAGACCCAAAAAGATCTCGGATTGGAATGTCGATTTGAAATACCTCTTTGACTTTAAGTAATGATCGTACTGCTAGTTGCGAATAGCCACCAATATCAAAAAAGTTATCATCAATGCTAAGGTTGTTTTGTCCTAAAATCTCTTCCCAGATATTCACCAGTTGGTGTTGTGTTGGCGTAAGTATTTCTTTGGGTCTAGAGGGTGCTGTGAAATTAAACTCAGGAAGGAGATTTCTGTCGATTTTTCCATTGCACGTGAGCGGTATATGCGAAAGTGTTTGATATGATTTTGGAACCATGTAGTCGGGAAGGTGTTGATGTAAATAGTCGTTGAGGTGAACAGAATCCTCTTCCCACTGATGGTTTTGGCGAATCCAAAATAAGATTTCACTTTCCAGTATCTCTTCGTGAAAAGGGGTGGGTTTGAGATCGATGATGATTGTGGTGTCGTCTATAGATTCGATTTGACCTCGAATCTTTAGAGTAGAGCTAAAACTCAATGGAGCGATTTCAAGGATGATTTCATCGCCGCTGACGAGATTATGGGTGCAAGCAACAGAAACCTTGTTTGGTGAAAGAGAAGTTAGCATAACAGAGTATTGGGCATCATTATCAATAAGTTGTGCTGAGAGGTTGCATGCTACAAGTGACAAATCATTCCAGCCATTGCGTGGTTGAAGTGCTACAATATTCTCAAGTGCTGATTTTTGGCATAGATCCACAAAGTGATCATGAAGATAAATAAGCTCTTTTTCTCTATGAAGAGCAATATTTGCTTTTCCGGCATGTCGAGATATGACGGTAGCTTCGGTGGTTATATCGCCTTTGTTGGGGAGTGAGAATCGTAGCTTGATAGGCTTACCAGCAATCCACGACAGGGGTGCTTCGCTGATGCAAAAAGAATCTCGCATCATGGAATCGATAGTAAAATGGATCTTTTCATGAAGTGCTTCACATAATATGGAGGTCTTGATTTTAGAGATTTCAAACTTTGGAACTACATATGCTCCTAGATGCATCATTCCATTGGGGTCCTTGAAGGTGCTTGCAATAGTGTATTCAACACTGGGGTGTTGTTCGATAATGTGTTCAACCTCACCCAGTTCGACACGGTAGCCTGAGATCTTGACCTGGAAATCTTTACGTCCCAAAAATTCCACATTGCCATCAGGCAGTACTCGCCCCAAATCTCCTGTTTTGTAAAGTCTTACAGCGGTCATGGGATGATAGATGAATTTTTCATTTGTTTTTTGTTCATCTTGATAATATCCCATGGCAAGACCAGAGCCTGCAATATAAATCTCACCTGTCACCCATGTAGGGCGAGGTTCGAGTTTGTCTCCCAAAATAAAAATTTTTTGGTTTTTGAGCGCTTTTCCGTAAGGGATACTTTTACAGTATTTGTTGTGTCGTTGGTCTGTTGGGTAGGCGATAGACCAAATTGAGGCCTCTGTAGCACCTCCAAGACTTAGAATATTGGCACTAGTATACAAGGAGCGAATCGTCTGAGGTAATTGTGGAGCTATCCAATCGCCACTGAGTAATACGTGCTGCAAGTGATTGTTTGCTAGATGCTCGTTAGCCTGGACATACTCCAAAAATGTTTGCATCAGTGCAGGGGCAGAATTCCATAGTGTGACACGATGGGTATTGAGCAGGTGTGCAAAGTGTTCTGGATCGATTCCCATGGAAGGATCAGGCAGTATAAGTGCAGCTCCTGTGCTTAGTGCACCAAATAAATCATATACAGACAAATCAAAAGCAAAAGATGATACCCCTAAAAATCGGTCTTTTGGACCAATATCCAATCGTAGATTGATGTCATCGATAGTGTTAGTAGCACTGGCATGGGATATCATTACCCCTTTGGGAGTGCCCGTAGAGCCCGAGGTGAAAATAACATAAGCCAAATCATTGGGATAAGCGTCATTGTACTCTTTTGATAAAGGGGCATCCATCTCTAGTGTATCCACATGAAGTATGATTTCGTCCCAAGCGGGCGTGAGGTTGAGATGGGATTGGGTTAAAATAATAGTTGAATTAGCCAGACGAATAAGAAGTTCAATGCGTTCAGGTGGAGTAGAAGCATCGACGGGAACGTATGCGCATCCGTAGAGCAAGATTCCCAAGGCCGAAGCTATTTGGTCAATACTTTTTTCCATTACAATGGCAACTAGCGACCCTTTTTGGATGTTGTTGCGATGCAGTTCATGTGCTATGTGCTGGGCACTGCGATAGAGTTCATTGTAGGTGATGATTTTATTTTGACTTATGAGGGCGATGTTTTCTCCATTGGAGTGGAGTTGGTGCAAAAAGCCATCATATAAAGTAGATTCTTTGTGACGAGGTAGAGGCATATAAGCTTTGAAGTCTGCAATTTGTGTTCCTGGGGTGAGACACATCATGGTGTCATCCCAAAGAGGATCCGAAGCAGCAAGTAAGTCCAAAATTCTCGTGTAGGTTTCAAACATCTCATCGATAACATTTGGGCTAAACATCTCATCGACACTGTCCCAAGTGTAAAGAAGCTTTCCGTCCTCTTCGCGGGTTTGGTGGTCGAGCCACACTTGCGGAGTTTGGGAAATACTGTAGACAGATTTGCCTAGCCAGTCTTGATGAACTGGGCTCATCATCTCTTCAAAGCCAAGAGCGCTAGTAAAGACTATGGGCATGACAGCCGCATTTTTACCTTGGCATTGCCCTATTTTTTGCATAACATCGATACCATTGATCGCTTTGTGAGCCAAATCATTGCGAAGCTGTTCTTGCAGTCTGCGAGCTCTTTGGATGAAGGAGTCAAAAGGGCGATTATCTACCTCTAGGAGCAGAAGCGTTGTGAAATCACCCACAAGTTTCATGACATCAGGATGTATGGGCTCACGATTAAAGAGGGTAAGATTGAGAGTGAAATGGCGTGATTGAGACCAAGCACTCAAAATGTCACTAAAGGCACAGCATAATAACGCAGAGGGGGTAACTCCCAGTTTTTGCCCTTTTTGTTTGAGTTTACTCCATGTTTTGGCATCTAATTGTTTTTCACGTCGTCTAAAAAGTGGTTTTTGTGTTTTTGAAGAGTGTTGCGCCATAGGAAGCTGTGGAGCTTGTGGGAGAGATGAGATACGGTTGTTCCAATAGATGAGTGCTTTTTGGTAGCCAGCCATCCGTTTGTTCTCTTGTTGTGAAAGTGTGTAATCACGAAAAGAGAGAGCAATGGGCTCCATGGTATGATTGATGTCAGCATAAAAAGCTCCCCATTCTTCGTGCAAGAGCTTAAGGCTCCAAATATCACCAATAAGCAAGTCGTAGCTAAAATGGACACGCGTAACATCGTTATGAAATTGAGTTGTTTGTATCTCAAATAAAGGCCATTGTGATGCATCATAGGTTTTATGAGACATCTGCTCTCGTATGGAATCAATAACAGTGATTTTCTCCATTTTATCTAGTGTTGTGATGTCGTTATGAGAAATGGTGTAGAGCGGAACATGGGGAAGCACATGTTGAGTTCCATTTTCATTAATGACAGCTCGTAACATTGGATGTCGTTCAATCACTTTTTGCCAAGCGGCCCCAAGACGTGGTAAGTCAAGATTGTCAGATTCGAACTCGATATACAGATGACATCCAACCCCTCCCATCTCAAAATGTTCATTGCGACCAAGCCAATAGGCTTCTTGGATGGGGTTCAGGGCAAAAGGCTCATGCTGATCCATAGCTATAGAGACGATATCGCCTTGGGAGACGGTGGCATCGTCTTTGAGTGCTAGGATGCAGGTGACTATATCATTGATACAGGTTGCTTCCCATAGTAGCTCCTGAGGGAGTTTTTGGTGCAGATGATCTTCTAGTGCACCATGTAGACGCATGGCGGTAATAGAGCTAAAACCATACAGCGCCAAATCTTCATTGAGAGCAATATCTTTGATGGGAAGTTCAAGAAGCTTGGAACACTCTTCATGTAGCCATTGCTGTAGTTTATCGTGGCTAATGACTACTGTAGCAGGAGTATGTGATACTGCTTGATGAGTCAGCTGGGATGTTGCGAGTTGAAGCTCATTGGTTTGATACAGTCGTTGGGTCTTTTTGCGTTGTACCTTACCGCTAGAGGTTTTTGGTAGAGACGCAGGTTTTATGAGGACAATATCATGCACAGTGACTTGATGATTTCGAGCAACTTCTCGACGAATGATACCAATAGCATCCAGTGCTGTGAGCTCCCCACGTTCGTTTTTGAGGTCATTCATAAAATTACGGGTGATTTCAGCGACGACCACAAGTTTTTCATCCCCATTATATGGAATACTAAAAGCGGCACATCCTCCGATTTGGATACATCTATGAGCGCTGCTTTTGTTGGCCAAAGCGTTTTCGACACTCCACTCGATGTCTTGAGGATAGTGATTTTTCCCTGCAATGATGATCAAATCTTTGGTTCGTCCTGCAACATGTAAAACATCATCATTAAGATAGCCTAAATCACCTGTCCGCATAAAAGGACCACAGCTATTGCCATGACTATCTGTTATCATGAGCCCAAAAGTCTCTTCAGTTGCACGCTCATTGTTCCAGTAGCCTCGTGCGACACTCTCGCCTCGGACAACTATTTCTCCTATGGTCATCATGCCACATTCGTGATGGGTGGCGGGATTGACGATGCGGACATCCAGTTCAGGCGAGACGCTTCCGCTTGAGATAATGTCGATTGAGAGACTGTCGTTATCACAGGGGGATAGCTGTCCCTCTTGAAATTTATTGCTATCCCACCTATCAACAGTAAAACGACCATCACTTGGGGTTGCGGTGACCAAGAGCGTGGCTTCTGCTAGACCAAAAGCGGGTTTAAAAGCAGTACTATGCCATCCACAAGGCTCCAGAAGGTGCGAGAAAAGGGCAACGGTTTGAGGATTTATTGGTTCAGCTCCGCACATCATAAAGCGTAAAGGCGACAAATCCAGATGGAGGCAATCTTCTCGTTGCAAGGTTTTAGCACACACATCCAGCCCAAAATTGGGTGTAACACTCATGGTAGCTTTGTAGTGACTTAACGCATTGAGCCATCGTATGGGGCGCTGTAAAAAGCTTGCAGGTGCCATGAAAATCACCCTAAATCCACTATAAAGAGGCTGAAGGACCATTCCGATAAGTCCCATGTCATGAAAAATTGGAAGCCATGCGACCCCGATATCGTGAGGCGTTGCTGCTATAAGATGTGCAATGAGTTTTTCATTGTGCAAGAGATTACCGTGGGATACCATGACTCCTTTGGCGGATCCAGTAGAGCCTGAGGTGTATTGTAAAAATGCGATATCATCGGATGTTAACTTTGGTCTGCTCCATGTTCGAAAATCATGCAGTGACATCTCTTGAGTCGTTGCCCACGGTAAAGCATTTAAAGTGTCGATGGTTTGGAAGATAGGCTTAGCATGATCTTTTACTTGTGATGTTGCCAAAATCATGACAGGATTGCAATCGTTGACAATAGAGTCAAAACGTTCCAGATTTTTGTTGTTTTTGGGAGGATAGGCAGGAACGGCTATTGCCCCTGCGTATAAGACAGCTAAAAAAGCGGTGATGTATTCCAG
>CAMBHX010000025.1 GCA_945867285.1 Sulfuricurvum sp. IAE1 | reverse complement strand
CACTCACATTTCCTGCAGCATCGGTTGCCGTTACAGTAAAGGTGTGCAGTCCGTTTAGAAGTCCTGTAGTAGGAGTAAATGTCCAGTTTCCATTTGCATCTGCAGTTGTTTGTCCAAGAACACCGCCTACACTATCGCTAATGATCACTTTTGAACCAGCCTCTGCTGTCCCTATCAATGTCGGTGTGGTATCATCACTGGTCAATCCGCTAGTTGTTGTTCCTTGGATACTTCCTACATCATCGGTGATATTGGTGATGAAAGGGGTGTTGGGGGTTGTGGTGTCTAGCGTGATAATAAATGGAGATGATGAAATACTTACCCCTGCTGCATTTGTTGAAATAGCCATCACTGAGTGCACCCCTTGGCTTGGAAGCTCTGCATCAATAGACCATTTACCATTGGTTACCACTATTGAATTTCCTGTTGCTACGCCGTTAATATAGAGCTGGAGCGTAGTACCCGTTTGAGCGGTACCACTAAAAGTCGGAATTGTATCGTTTGTTGACGCACCCGAACCAAAGACTCCAGTAAGTGGATTGACATCATCAGTAAAGTTTGATATTGTTGGAGTGATTACGCTTGATGTATCAACGATAAAGTTGATTGCTGCTGAGCTGTTAGAAACATTACCGGCCACATCTGTCGTTTTAACACTGATCGAATGAGAGCCATCCGCCAATGGAGTCGCTAAGGAAATTGACCACACGCCACGACTATCTACTACTACTGGCGAGCCAATAGGGTCTGTACCATCATAGGCTTGTATAGTCGTTCCAGGCTCACCTTCCCCTGTTATAGTTGGAGTTGAGTCATCTGTTGTTGAGCCATTAGTGATAGCACCAACCACAGGAGCAACATCATCAACAAGATTTAAGGTTGTACTATTTGGAGCAATAGTATCAACCTTAAATGTATACGCACCCGTCGCAGGAGAAGTATTGCCCGCGCTATTGGTTGCGGTCGCTATGATGTTGTGCACACCCTCACCAAGCGCTGAAGTAGTGATACTCCATTTGCCATCTGTGTCTGCAACGACACTTCCTAGTTGGGTTGCACCCTCATACAACGTTACCGTCTCGCCTGCTCCTGCCGTACCGTTGAATGTCGGAGTTGTATCGTTTGTAATTCCCGTATCTTTCGCAATTGGACCAGTAATTGGAGCAACATTATCAATGACATTTTCGATCGATGGAGCATCAGGTCTATCTGCGCTAATCAGATTAAATGTAAACGCAGACGATGAACCAGATGTGTTACCTGCTGCATCGGTTGCAGTGATGGTAATCGAGTGATCTCCTGCAAGCAGTGGAGTAGTTGGAGTAAATGTCCATGTACCACCAGCTGTTGCTGTTGTAGTACCAATAACCACACCTTTATCTAGAATAGTGACTGTGGAGTTTGCTTCTGCTTTACCGCTAAAGTCCGGTTTGGCATCATCGGTTACGGAATCCTCGTTGATTTGACCTTTTACTGCACCTTGATCATCCACTACAGAATCGATAGAAAGGTGTGCATCGTCTGAAAGAGGTGCTACTGTATCGACAGTAATCGCACGTGTTACTGGCGCGCTTGGGTTACCTGCTGCATCAGTCGCAATTGCTGTTACAGTGTGGTCTCCATCTACTGGTGTTGCAAAGCTTGTGCTCCATGTTTTGTCTGCTCCAGCAGTGACAGTTTGAGTGACCCCACCTAATGTCACTGCGACACTGCTTCCTGCTTCTGCTGTACCGCTTACTTGTACGCCATCAGTCGCTTCTGCTGCATTGACGATATCGTCACCTTCGACGGTATTGATTGTTGGAGCATCCGTCCCTATTGGTCCTTGAGTATCAATCACAACTTCTTTAGTAGTCGGTACGCTAACATTTCCTACAACGTCAGTTGCAATAACTTTAACACTATGCGTTCCATCTGTTGAGGGAAGCTCATCTTTCGCAAAATCTGCCTCCCACTTTCCATCCGATCCAGCTGTAGTAGTTTTTGTCGTATTACCAAAAGTGACCACAACAGCACTTCCGGCCTCTGCTCTTCCTGAAACAACTACGCCATCTGAAAGCTCAACAGCATTAATAACATTATCCCCTTCAATAGGGTTTACAATAGGAGCATCAATTGTGGTATCGATAATGCTTTCAAGTCTAGAAACCTCCCCTATACCACTTTTATCAATATTGGCTCCATTGGATCCCAAAGCTGTCGTCGCAACATTTCCAGAATTCCCATCACGCTCACTAAAAACTGCATTTACCGAACCATCTCCTGTTAATTTTTCTTCACCAGCTGCCGTTTCAGTCAACTCTTCTATCATAGCTTTTTTGCGTCGAGCTTCATCGTCAACGGAGATAGAAATAACCTCTGATTCTCCACTCCAAGCCTCATCTATAGATGTTTTATCTACGATGGCTTCATAGGAAGCCAAAAGATGCTGCGTTAGCGTGCCGTCAATCAATAGTTGCTCACCAACTCCAACGGTAATGGTTTGACTAGTGCCTATCACAGCCAAATGTACGTTAGCGTCAGACCCATTAGAGTTATCGGATATCAACTTATCTCCGTCCTCCAATAGCATCCCATTTTTAGCTAAAATTCTTTCACCATTATTCTTTTCAACCCAATATTTTCCATTAATACTCGAAACTGTTGCAATATCTTTAGCCATATCAAATCCTTATATGTTGACTTTCTCAGTGTATTATAGAATATTATACTATGAAATACAATTGTACTTAGGTACTAATTGAGAACAATGTGATAAAAAATGTGATAAAAATACGATACAATTGTCAACAATGAAATAAAAAAGCCACACTACCTATAAAAGAGTTATTATGCAAGCTACCAAAGTCCTTATTATCGAAGACGACGACGTTACTGCCTTAAATCTCAAAATGTCACTGGAAAATTTTGGCTATGAAGTTCTTTCGTTGGCTAATGAGGAGCTCAGTGCTCAAAACAAAATAAAAATCTACAATCCTGATATTGTCTTAATCGACATCGGGCTCAAGCGTCACGATGGAGGAATTGAAGTCGCCCGTTTTATTCGTGAAAAAATGCCCAGGCCGTTTATTTTTCTCACAGCACACTCAGATACTGAAATACTCACCAAAGCTAAACAGACGGAACCATTTGGGTACATTGTAAAACCTTTTGACCCTACCAATCTACACACAACTATACAAATGGCACTCTATCGCTTCACCGAAGAACAAAAACGATCCAACACAACTGCAACTTTGCAAACCAACAAAGAACATTTAGAAAAGCTACTTTATGCCAAGAAACTCTCAACTGAACCTGCTGTAGAGTTTGGCGATGGGTATCGTCATGATATTTCAATGGGTGAAACATTTTACAAAGACCAGAAAATCAAACTCACCAAAAAAGAAAATGCTTTTATCCACTTACTCGTTGCACAGTTAGGCAGCGTAGTAGATTTTACACAAGCTACAAATTATGTTTGGGGAGAAGAAGGGGCAAGCGATAACAGTGTCCGTACCCTCGTCTGGAGACTACGTAGTAAACTCCCCACTGATGTTATTAAAAATGCCTCAGGAATCGGATATTATTTAGAAGAGTAGATGGGAACTACAGCTCCTGTGATAATGGGAGCTTCGCATATTCACATTCAAATGCACTCCATTGTTCCTCAAAATCAAACTCTAAAGGATGATGCAATGCGCCATCTTCCATACTACTAATAAGTCTAAATAGCTTAGAAAACCTGAAATTAGAACTTGATCCTTTTATCATATGAGAAATACGCGCAATTGAAGTAAAATCTCGATTCTTAATGGACGTTTTTAGTTCTTTCATCTGATTTATCATATTGGCATGAAATAAATCTAACAAACTTCTGATTTGCTCAGGTTCCAGCATCAAAGTTTGTTGTAATTGCTGAATACTTGATAAAGGCTCATCTGACGGAACAATAAGACTATCTAAAATTGTTTTTTTTGGAAAATACTGATCTAAAATAGCTTCCAGTTCATCCATATCAAAAGGCTTACCCATAAAAGCATTATATCCACACTCCAGTGCTTTTTCACGTGCACCCTTGATAACATTGGCACTTAATGCTACAATCCCAATAGCGCCTAAAGCATTATCATGCTCAAAACTACGGATTTTCTCAACTGCATCACTGCCGTTCATAATAGGCATTTGTTCATCCATCAAAACCAAGTCGTAATGATGCTCCTTGACATGTTCAAAAGCTTCTGAACCGTCCCCCACTACTGTGACTTTCAGCCCATAACGCTCCAATGTCATCCGAATCAACTCCTGATTAGCTTCATTGTCCTCTGCCACTAACACTCTTCCCTCAAACAATACTGTGTCATTTTTATTTCTTTTTGGCGTATGTACATTCTCATCACTCAGTTCAATAGGTAAGACCACCTCAAACAAGCTTCCCCAACCTATTTGAGACTCTAATGTTATTTCTCCCCCCATTTGTTTAGCGAGTTGTTTGCAAATCGATAATCCCAATCCGCTACCACCAAGTTTTGCACCTTGGGCCGTTTGGCGAAAAGGATTAAAAATACGCGCTTGATCATCAACAGAAATCCCCACCCCATAATCACGCACTGAAATTACAATTGCTGGCACTTCTTTGGCAATCTCTATTTTCACATCAATAGAACGGTTAGGAGGGGTGAATTTGATAGCATTACTCAACAAATTACCTACAATTTGTTGAATACGAAAGGAGTCAGCAATAATAAACTGAGGAATTTGCTCACTAATCGAGTAGTTGATGGTAATTGATTTAAGCTGAGCACTCGGAACAAAAAGCTCTAAAGCATTGCTCATTTCATCATGAACATTAAACAAATGGGGCTCAATCACAAACTCCCCACTACGAAGTTTGCTAAAATCTAAAATGTCATTGATAATATGAAGAAGATTTTCACCACTTTGCCCAATTATATCAAGATATTTCTCCACTTTTTCACCTAAATTCTCTTCTTTAAGCAAATGGACAAATCCTAAAATTGCGTTGAGTGGTGTACGTATTTCATGGGACATATTGGAGAGAAAATATTCTTTGGCGACATTAGCTTCGATAGCTTCCTGCTCTTTTTGATAGATTGTATCAGTGTAAAGCGTAAGTACTCCGGCAAAATTCATATCAAATAAATAACTAATTGACTCAAAAAGTCCTTGGGAATTAATCTCAAGTGTATAAGTACTATTAACCATCGAACGTTTGAAATAGGTGCATAACAAAAAAAGCTCATCTGAGCGAATTTCTTGATTTTTGAGATATTCAATAAACTCTTTCATCACAGGACATTGCCCCAGTTCTACATCGCCCGCAACAACACCCATAAAGTAATCAAATACTTGAGCGGCATATTTATCTTTGAATAATTGAGGATTAATACCATGTGCTCCTAAAATAGAAGCGCACTGTTTTTGAGATACCCATTCTTGGAGTATCTCATCTTTGATACTAGCGAGTGCTTCTTTTGCATCATAAAGCTGGATAAAGTTGGGGAAATCCATAGCATCACCTCACCTAAATTGATCCCTTATTGTATACTAAAAAACAAAAAGTTGGGACGTTTAGTGGCTTTTTCCTACTACAATGATCATCTTGATATTAATAATGACAAAACGGATGAACTGCCATATTTTACACGTTCGTAAAAAACGTGCCGTAGATCCTGGGATCATTGAGAGATTAAACTTTTCATTTCGTGCGAAATTGAATTCTTCAGGTTTTACTGCCATAATTATGTCCTTAAAATAGTTTTTTTTTAAATTTACCTCTAAAATTCTCAAAAGCATAGCTTTTGTAGCTTTAGGGGATTGCAAAGAACTTCAGTCCTTGCCACTCCAACGGATGAATTCGTTTTAGTGCGCAATATCAGTTTTTTTATTCTGGAATGACTTTCCAAAACGGTTTCAATTTTGCTTTATAGATAAACAAAAAGTGCAAAATATGTTTAATCCAATGCCCTGCAAGCCCTATTTCCCCAAACGTATAATCACTATCACGACCAGTACCTGGGTATTTTTCATAATCAGGAACAACAGGATACACTGTCATTGCAGCAGCTTGCCCATCAAACCATCCTTTACCCGCTGATGCAACACAAGCAGCACCCATTTCCGCCATCGATGCCTCATGCAAATGAGCATCAGGACCATTTTTAATCAGATCACAGACGCTATGAGCAACTGCTTTACCAATAATTCCACTAGGCATTCCCGTACGTGGAGGAGTCGGATTGATAACAGTACCATTCACTGACTTGGCAGGTCGAGAGATAATATGAGGAGGAGCAAATGCAATTCCTGCAGCAAACAAATTTTTAAACGTTGGATTTTGATACGTGCGAGGCCAATCAGTCGCTTTCCACTCTTCATATGCTTTTGGTGCATAATCAGCGTCAACTTTCATAAAACCATTTGGTGCAAATATTGTATCTGTAATATCATTCCCCTCTTTATCATACGCTTTGAGCCCTACTCCCGCAAATGGAGGTATGAGCATCGAGAAATCAAAAGTCTCCTCGCCATAGGTGCCATCCAAAAGCTCATATTCGATACGACCTTTTTCAACTTTGCTGGTATGTGCGCCTGTAATATAATCAACACCACGCTCTGCAAACAATGATTCCGTAAAGATACGGCTACTGACGACATAGCCGCCAACTTTCATATGCAATCCACCCATCCCAAAATCACCCATAAATGATTCATTGGAAATCCATTTGATGTCTGCCATATCACGGAGACCTGCTTTGCGAATCTCATGCTCTACATTGAAAATATATTCAAACGCTGCACCCTGACATGTACACATCCCATGACCTGTACCTATGAGGATCTTTTGACGTTCACCCTTGCGCATTTTGTCCATGATTTTTGTGAGTTCATGTGCTGCATGCTCAGCGTGATCTGCTGTACAAACAGACACAGTGTGCTCACCCAGCTGTGATCCCTCACCCAATCCAGGAGTGGCTCCAAAATTCAATTTTGGTCCTGTAGCATTGATGAGATAATCATATGTCATATCTTCAATTTGACCGATTTTACCCTGGCCAGTGTATTCAAATGTCACAAAAGGTTTATCGGTTGTAGCACTTCCGGCTGGATTGATACTAACAGCTTTTGCCTGTTTATAGGTAATACCTGCTTTTTTGTACACGGGATCAAGATCAAAAGTGACTTCTTCCTTGGTCATTTCACCAACACCAACCCAAATATTAGAAGGAATCCAGTTCCATTTAGCATTGGGAGTTACCACAACCACCTCATGTTCTTTGCTTAACCAATCTGCTGCGAATGTTGCTGCCGTATGACCTGCCACACCACCGCCTAAAACCACTAATCGTGCCATATCTTCTCCTTCTTTAGCAAAGTTTTGCTAATACCGATTATAATCCAAAATTATCAAATTTTTACCACATCCTTAAACCTAGGCTTATTATCTATACTAATGATATTAATAAAAGAAAACGGTGTTACTTTTGTACACACAAAAGCGCTCTATTACCTATTCGAACAAATCACCCCTAAAACTCCAAAATTTTACTCACGATTTCATACACATTATTGGACAATCCCTTATGATTTTTGACTCGCTCCAACTCAATGGCCATTTTAGATTTTTGTATAGGACATAACTTGCCATAACTTTTAAATGCGCCACACAATCCTGACGCAATCTGAGGGTTGAGTGCATCCATCTGGAGAATCTTATCTGCCATAAATACATATCCCTCTCCGCTAAATTGATGAAAGGCTTTATGGTTACGAGAAAATGAACCGTACAACGAGCGTACCAGATTGGGGACATGAATATCAAAAACAGCATCTTCTTGTAAGACAATAACTTTTTGTAAAACTCCCTGCGTCTGCGATGATGCTAAAAGTGCCAAATACTTATTCATCACAAGCGTTTGGCTGGAGTGTTGAGCATAAAAATCATCCAAAGCTTTTGATGCCGCCGTAGGGAAGTAATTTTCCAGTGCATCCAGCGCCACTAAACGACTGCTCATAGAGAGACTCTCATAATAATAGCCTACAATTAGTTCCTCTATCTCGCGAGTTCCCAAGCATGCCAACGCTGTGACAACACGATTGGTCAAAGCACGTTCACCCATACTCTCACCATCGATACTACTATTTTTCGGATTGCTACAACGTTGGAATTCTTGGAGTAATAGTGTCTCATGAATGGTTGCCAATTCTTTTTTCAACTTCTCCAACGCAGTCACAATAGCGTCAACATCCAAGACCTCTTGCCGCTGCATCATCGTGTTAATAGTCGGCAATGCCAATAATTGTGCTTTAAACATAGGTTCCAACGATCCGTCCGCTAAGATTTTCCCATAGGCATCAACAAAAGCACTATTTATCGGTCCACCCTCCATCACGGCCTCCAACGTCTCCATCGCAAACACTTGTGATGCTTCATAGCGTACAAACCCATCACGATCATGTGCCATTAAAAATGGATAATCAAGTTCATCACAGTCGATTTTGACCGGAGCCGCAAAGTGTCGATTGAGCGATAATCTAGGCCGTGCAACAACTCCATCAAACACCAAGACACTCGCCGCATCTTCTATCCACAACACACCCTCATGTATCATGGTAGCATTAGCACTATTAAGCGCCATATCCATACCACTACTATCAACCAACCCCAAGGCCAATGGAAAAGCATAGGGTAATTGTTCTTGGTGCCCAACATTTTTAGGAATATGTTGTAATACAGCAAGGGTCAACGTTTGTGCCACCTCATCATACACACTGGAAATTTTGAGTATTGGGGTGCGCTCTTGGCTATACCACCGTTTAAACTGCGTCAAATCAATCGGACTTTGGGTCTGCATCGCCCACAAAAACTCTTCGGTTCCCACCGCTTGCCCATCAAACGTCTCAAAATAAGTATTCATCGCGAGTCTAAATTTTTCCTCTCCCAACACTGTGTGAAGCATTCGGATTACTTCCGCCCCTTTTTCATAAATCGTTGCTGTATAAAAATTGTTGATTTCAATATAGCTCTCAGGCTTTATAGGATGTGCCGTAGGGCCAGCATCTTCGAGAAACTGTCTCTCACGAAGAGATGTCACATCATCAATACGCTGTATAAGCTGTGAATTCATATCCGCACTAAAACATTGATCCCTAAAGACAGTTAGCCCCTCTTTGAGTGTGAGTTCAAACCAATTGCGACACGTGATACGATTTCCCGTCCAGTTGTGAAAATACTCATGAGCTATGACACTCTCAATCCCCATAAAATCTGTATCTGTGGCAGTTGTTTCATCAGCTAAAACATATGCAGAGTTAAAAACATTTAATCCCTTATTTTCCATCGCACCCATATTAAAACTATCCACAGCGACAATATTGTAAATTTCTAGGTCATATTCTCTACCATAAAGCTCTTCATCCCACATCATCGCTTTTTTCAACGACCTCATTGCATGATGACACTTATCTTCGTTTCCACGATCACAATAAATGCTCAGTGCTACTTTTTTCCCGCTCATGGTGGTAAACGTATCGTGGATGCTCCCCAAATCTCCTGCTACTAGCGCAAACAAATAACATGGTTTTGGAATCGGATCTTCCCACAGCGCCATATGTTTTCCATTTTCCAGCGTTGCTGTCCCCTTGAGATTTCCATTGCCCAACAATACGGGAGCCATGATAGCATTAGCGATGATTTTAGTCGTAAACGTGCTCATCACATCCGGGCGGTCGATAAAGTAGGTAATACGACGGAACCCTTCAGGCTCATTTTGGGTACACCAAATACCACTAGAGCGATATAGCCCCTCAAGCGCTGTATTGTCATCAGGATAAATGCGCGTGATGATACGCACCGCCACCTCATCACGCTCCACACTAAGCATCAACGAAGACTCAGTGAGATGATATCTACTCTCATCAAGCAGTTCATCGTCCACCCATACAAGCTCCAACTCCATCATCTCTCCATCAAGCCATAACTCTTTGGCATCAGGATTTTGTCGCTTGATAGTCATGACATTATCAACACGAGTTGAACCACTGTCAATAATAAACTCTAACTTACAATGAGTAATCGTAAAATCACTGGGGGTATAATCTTTGAAATAAATAGTTTGCGGCTGTTGCATGATAAACTCTTGTACTTTTTTGACATCATACACCATGTTATACATGAAAGAGAATAATTTTTGAAGATGTTTTTGTGTGAAAATTTAAAAGATGGTGGCGGGGGGGGGACTCGAACCCCCGACCTCCGGCTTATGAGACCAGCGCTCTAACCAGCTGAGCTACCCAGCCATCTTTGATGGAAGATTGGAATTATACTAGTGCATTACTTATTGTTAGCTAAAAGTAGATTTATATCTTTAAATTACAACATTGTTGTTGTTTAACTAAAAACTATTGAGTCTTATAGACTAAACTTATTGACTATTAACCCAAACTCTTGTACAATCCGACCATCTAAACTAAACAAGGAGACTCTAATGATTTTTCAACCACTCGGAAAACGTGTGCTCGTTGAGCGCATCGAAGAAGCTACTACTACTGCATCAGGAATTATTATTCCTGATAATGCAAAAGAAAAACCCTCATCAGGGACAGTTGTTGCTGTAAGTGACAAAGTCAATACGGTTGCTATTGGTGACAAAGTTGTTTTTGGAAAATATTCTGGCTCAGAATTGACGCTGGATGGAAAAACGTATTTGGTTATCGCGACAAGCGATTTATTAGGCATCATTAAATAAAACGTCCTCGGAGCTAAGCACCGAAGACTACGTTAACACTGGGTTCTCTTTAGCAGAGGGCTCACGCACTTTTGTGCTTTTATAACCAAACTTTAACTAAGGAAAAATTATGGCAAAAGAAATTTTTTATGCAGATGAAGCACGTAATAAGTTAGCAGCGGGAGTTCAAAAGCTCACTGATGCAGTCAAAGTCACTATGGGACCACGTGGTCGTAATGTTCTCATTCAACGCGCATATGGTGCTCCTCTCATCACCAAAGACGGTGTATCCGTTGCCAAAGAGATAGAGCTCAAAGATGTTTTGGAAAATATGGGAGCGCAACTGGTCAAAGAAGTAGCATCCAACACGGCTGATGAGGCAGGTGATGGTACGACAACAGCTACCATTCTCGCTAATGCCATTTTCAAAGAGGGGCTTCGTAATATTACTGCAGGGGCAAATCCTATCGAAGTAAAACGTGGAATGGACAAAGCTACAGAAGCAATTTTAGCAGAGCTAAAGGCAGCTTCACGTGTAATTAACGACAAAAAAGAGATTGCACAAGTAGCAACTATCTCTGCAAACTCTGATGAACGTATTGGTGCTATGATTGCGGAAGCTATGGATAAAGTAGGCCGTGATGGGGTTATTACAGTCGAAGAAGCCAAAGGTATCAATGACGAGCTTGACGTTGTTGAAGGGATGCAATTTGACCGTGGTTATTTGAGCCCTTACTTCATTAACAACTCTGAAAAAATGTTAGTTGAACTCGATCACCCTTTTATTTTGTTGTTTGATCAAAAAATCTCTAACCTCAAAGACTTACTTCCTGTTTTAGAGCAAGTTCAAAAAAGTTCACGCCCACTGCTCATCATCGCTGAAGATGTTGATGGTGAAGCATTGGCAACATTAGTAGTCAATAAACTTCGTGGTGTACTTAATATTACAGCAGTTAAAGCACCAGGGTTTGGGGATCGTCGTAAAGCGATGCTTCAAGATATCTCTATCTTGACGCGTGCACAGCTTATTTCCGAAGAGATTGGCCGCACATTAGAAAGTGCTACAATTGCTGATTTAGGTCAAGCATCGCGTGTGGTTATCAGCAAAGACACCACCACCATCGTTAATGGTGCAGGAGACAAAGAAGCCGTTGCGTCTCGTATCAAAGAAATCCGTACGCAAATTGACACAACTACTAGCGAGTATGACAAAGAAAAACTCCAAGAGCGTCTTGCCAAACTCGCCGGCGGTGTTGCGGTAATCAAAGTAGGAGCTGCCACTGAAACAGAAATGAAAGAGAAAAAAGATCGTGTTGATGATGCTCTTTCAGCAACCAAAGCAGCTGTTGAAGAGGGAATTGTTATCGGAGGTGGTGCAGCATTGATTCGTGCAGCAGCCAAAATCAAACACGATCTTAGCGGTGATCAAAAAATCGGTTGGGAGATTATCTTGCGTGCTATTACTGCACCGGTCAAACAAATCGCCCAAAATGCTGGCTATGATGCAGGTGTTGTTGTCAACACTATTGTATCGGCTACCAATGAAAATATCGGATTTAATGCCGCAACAGGTGAATATGTTGATATGTACGAAGCAGGAATCATTGATCCTCTCAAGGTAGAGCGTGTAGCCCTCACCAATGCTACATCCGTGTCAAGTATGCTATTAACGACTGAAGCTACAATCCACGAAATCAAAGAGGATAAGCCCTCAATGCCAGATGTTGGCGGAATGCCAGGGATGGGGATGTAAGCTATAACTGATATGAAACACTAAAACGAATACATCCGTTTTAGTGGCAAGGACTAAAGTCCTTTGCAATCCCCTAAAGCTACAAACGCTATGCTTTTGAGAATTATTGCCCCCCTTTTGACCCCCACAACAAAGGAAAGCTATGAACCCTATCTATGGAGATATTATCGGAATCATTGGTGTTTTTATCATTGTCGTTGCCTACATTCTTATGCAAATCGATAAAATGGATTCCAAGGGGTTCAACTTCTCTCTCCTCAACACCATTGGTGCTGTTTTTATCCTCATTTCACTCTATTATGACTGGAATCTCGCCTCCTTTGTCATGGAAGTCATTTGGTTTTCGTTGAGTATCTATGGCACTATTAAAGCTATAAAAACCAATAAAAAATAATTTTTAATGTTCATTAAGCAATAGTTGTATAAAATCAAATTTTATTATATTATTTTTGGAGAAACTATTGAAAACTCTTATTCTACTTCCACTCTTTACCGTACTTCTAGGAGCATCAGAGATCAAAAAAGAGTTTTATGACAATGGTAAAGTTGAGATTGAGGAGACTTTTGAAAATGGTCTCAAACACGGTCCAGCTAAAAGTTATTACGAAAGTGGTGCACTCGAAGCATCAATGAACTACATCAATGGGAAACGTGACGGTGTCACTAAAAGCTATTATGAAAATGGTCAACTTGAATCAATCACTATCTACAACAACGGCAAAAGAGATGGAGTGTGCAAGAGCTTTCATGAAAATGGAAAGCTAGAGGCTGAAGTATCGTTCAAGAATGGCTCCCCTACTGGGAAAACCAAATATTATAACAACTAAACCTTGTTGAGCTGTTTGTTTTCCCACAAAGAGTGGGCAAAAGCGATCGCAATCAATCCAATCCCAATAGTACCAGTCACTGCTTCACTCACATGCATCGTAATTTTCATAAGCATAATAATCGCCAAAATCCCGATTGCATAATGAGCACCGTGCTCCAAATATTGAAACTGTGAAAGTGTTTTGTGCTCTACAAAATAGAGTGTCAAGCTTCGTACATACATCGCACCAACACCCAGACCAATCATGATGATGAAAATATTGCTCGTCAATGCAAACGCCCCGATAACACCATCAAAACTAAAACTAGCATCCAAGACTTCGAGATAAATAAAACCAGCTATACCGCTTTTGACCGTATCACTGGATAGAAAATGATCTAACATCCCCAGTAGTGTGTGCAACAATACTCCATACATAAATGCCATAACAACACCAAAATTACCGGTAATATGCCCAAGTCCAAGCCCTACCATAATAGCAATAATAAGCTCTATATTGTTAATCATAGAAGCTTTTTCTACAATTTTCGACCCTTCAACAAAGTGCATCCATTTGATGTCTCGTTCTTCAAAGAAAAAATCCAAAAAGACCATCAGTAAAAATGCTCCACCAAACGCAAAAATGGTTTGTTCAGCACTTTTGAGAGCATTTTCATACACGAGAGGCTGGTGCATAGCAACATCAAGTGTTTCAAATAATCCCATACCTGTCACGATTGCCACAATTGCTAGTGGAAAAATCAAGCGCATTCCAAAAACAGCAATAGGAATACCAAAGACAATAAATCGTTTTTGCCAAATTGGATCCATCGTTTCAAGCACTTTAGCGTTGACCACAGCGTTGTCAAACGAAAGAGAAACTTCAAGAACAATCAGCAAGAAAGTAATGTAAATAGCGGCAAAACCACCTAGAAAATAAGCAGCAACCAAACCGATTGCCATAATCACAAATGAGGAGTAAAAGTAGCGCATAACGTTAGCCTTGGAAACAAGATGCGCAATTATAGTAAATTATGGCTTTAACGGTGGCGCAGAGAGTGCAATCGGTGCTTAAAAAAATCACGTTTTTGTACAAAAAAATGATTTGCTTTTTTAGGTAATCTAAAGATATAGTGCTTAACACCAAAATGAACACTTGGTATCAAACCAGAGCACAATCTTTTGCATCGCTCAAAGGGAGTTGGATTGGTTGAAATAGATAAGAAAATATCCTCCAATGCTTCTCGCTCACGTTGTGTTAAACAGCTCATTTGCTCCCCTTTAGTTTGTTTATTTTTCGTACAACCCGAATAATCTCATCATCTTCTAACATTCCCAACATCTCTATAACAGCATTGGCAGCTTGTGGTTTGGCGTTACCCAGACGCCAGTCTTGATACGTACGCATCGAGATACCCAACGACAGCGCCATCTCTTTTTGAGAGATTTTTTTCCCATAGCGCTGTGCTTCAAGTGCATTATGCAAAAGATTAAAAAGATCGGGTGTTTCCATGGGCAATAGTATACGTAAAACTGTATTAAATAAGTATTAAATATGATTATATATACTTTATAATTACTATTAAATACGTAATTAAAGATTTATATACAAAAAATAAGAATATAAAACATATATAATATTCTTAATATAAATAATAAGTTATATTTTATACGGTTTAACGTATATTTATTTCAAAAAAAATTATTATTTCAGAAGAGGGATTTTAAAGAAGGGCATTATGCCATTGAGCAAGAGATAGTCGAAAACCAGCTGTTACAGGGAGAACTTCATGAGAAAAATAGGGATTGCTTAAAAATACTACCATGTCACCTGCTTCTGGACGTAAAATTATAGTGTCGCCTTGTTCGTCCATCAGATAGTTAAACACCAGTTCCCCGCCACTAAAGCAACCCTTATCTATAACTTCATTAGCATGCGAGGTTGCAAACAATACGGTTGTCAGTTTTCGAGCAGGGGCAACACACTTAAAGCCAATAGTTTCACCATTTTTAGTGCGTAGTTCACTGGAATCATCACTGTGTTTGAGATAAAAATCTCCGATCTCGTATCCCAGCACTTGAACATCGGTCGAACCTGTCAACGAGATAGAGAAAAATCTCTCAATCTCCTCCCTAAACTCATCAAAACGGCTATTATAGAGTGATCTTTGGGGATTTTCGAGGGTATAAATATCAGTTTTTCGGATATTCTCATCAACTGCCGCTCCTCGCAGTTGTGCATTAACTGCTTCTTTAGAGATTAAAACTGATTGAACGATATCCTGACACTCCAGTGCAGTGAAAAAGTTTTTGATAAGAATATAGGGAGTATCAGCATAAGGATTAGGAAGATGTTTAGTAGGAATATCCATGTCAAGCAAACTATCATCCGCATAGATGAAGTTGCTTATTTGATGCATTTTCTATTGTTTGTCTGTCACGATATAGAGCTGCTCATGATTAAGACGCTTAAGGACATCCATGACACCCACAAAGTTTTGAAACGCTGCATCTTTGTCACTGTACAACACCACAGTCATCTCTTTACCGCCCTCTTGTACTTTTTGTTCAAATTGTTCGATAGATACTGAAGTTGTTTCATCAATCCACAATGTCCCATCTTTTTTGATGGTTAATTTCATTTCCGTTGGCTTATGATCACTGGCAGTAGCTGAACTGTTGGGTAAATCTACAGGTATAAG
>CAMBHX010000024.1 GCA_945867285.1 Sulfuricurvum sp. IAE1 | reverse complement strand
AAATCAACAATACTCAAAATCTGAGCCTCACCCAGAGGATTAAACACTACCACATCATCAAGACGATTCAAAAATTCAGGCTTGAAATGGAGCTTAAGTTCTCCTAGCACCATCTCTTCGAGATTTTCATCGCCTTGATGTGCCATAATCTTGTCGCTGGCGATGTTGGAGGTCAAGATAATAATGGTATTACTAAAATCGACTACGACCCCTTTATTGTCCGTCAAACGTCCATCATCAAGCACTTGCAACAAAACGTTAAATACATCAGGATGAGCCTTTTCGATTTCATCAAACAATATCACACTGTAAGGCTTACGGCGTACCGCTTCGGTCAGTTGTCCACCATCTTCAAACCCTACATAGCCCGGAGGTGCTCCAACAAGGCGTGACACAGCATGTTTTTCCATATATTCGGACATATCGATACGAATCATCGATTCACTGCTGTCAAACAAAAATTTGGCAAGTGTTTTAGCCGTTTGGGTTTTCCCAACACCTGTAGGTCCTAAAAACAAAAATGATCCAATAGGACGATTTTTATCGGATAACCCTGCCTTGTTACGCTTGATCGCACGAGCTACTGCATGGGTTGCTTTTTCTTGTCCTACTACATCACGATTGAGCTCACTCTCGATATTGAGAATTTTCTCTTTTTCTCCTTGGAGCATCTTGGTCACAGGGATCTTTGTCCAACGACTTACCACTCCCGCAATAGAACCCTCATCCACACTGTTTTTAAGCAGTGTTCCTCCTGCTTGCATCTGTTTCCATTTTTCTTGTACTACTTTTTCTTCTTCAAAAAGCTTAGGGATCTCACCATACTCAATCTCCCCAGCACGCTTATAGTCGGCATTTGCCTTGGCAGATTCCGCCTCACGACGTTTTTGCTCTATGTCACTCTTGATTTTTGCCAACTTGTTAAACTCTTCTTTTTCATGAGCGAATTGACCTTCAAGAGCACGCTTTTCTTCGTTGGCATCTGCCAATTCTCTCACGATCTCTTCGATGCGTTTAGTATTGGCGACACTTTCTTCCATTTTAAGTGCTTCATTTTCAACTTGTAGCTGTGTTAAACGACGCTTGACAGCTGAAAGAGCATTAGGCTCCGATTCGATTTGCATCCGTAACTCTGCTGCTGCTTCGTCAATCAAATCAATCGCTTTGTCGGGTAAAAATCGATCCGCAATATAACGATCAGAGAGTTTTGCTGCTGCTACCAATGCAGAATCGGCAATTGTAATACTGTGATGGGCCTCAAGACGTTCTTTGAGTCCTCGCAGAATCTGTAGTGTTTGATTAACACTGGGTTCATCAACATGGACGGGCTGAAAACGACGCTGTAATGCAGTATCTTTTTCAAAATATTTACGATATTCTTTGAGTGTAGTAGCCCCTATAGTGTGTAGTTCTCCACGAGCAAGAGCAGGTTTAAGAATATTTGCGGCATCCATCGAACCCTCGGAAGCACCCGCTCCTACAATGGTATGAATCTCATCAATAAAGAGAATAATGTTGGCCGATTTTTTAACTTCATCAATAACAGCTTTGAGACGATCCTCAAACTCACCACGGTACTTCGCACCTGCAATCAATGCGCTCATATCTAGTGCTATGACTTTTTTGTTTTTTAAACTCAACGGAACATCGCCACTAATAATACGTTGCGCCAGCCCCTCTACGAGAGCAGTTTTACCCACACCAGGTTCACCCAGTAAAATTGGATTGTTTTTAGTACTACGTATGAGAATTTGCATCATACGACCAATCTCTTCGTCACGTCCTATGACAGGTGAAAGCTTTCCTTCAACTGCCAATCGTGTCAAATCAATACCATATTTCGAAAGACTTTCTAAGTTTTCGTCAGCTGTTTGTGATTGAATTTTTTGTCCTGCACGAACACTTTCAAAGGTCTTAATAAGTTCACGAATATCTACATACTTACTTAAAATCTCTTTGAACGGATCATTTTGGAGATTGGCGATAATATAAGTATCGACAGCTAAAAACTCATCACCATTTTTCGCCATTTCTCCAGCACCCACTTCAAGTGAGTTGGTAAAATTACGCGATAATCGAATTGACTCTTTGGTAACACTGCTAGAAGTGGGAAGTTTGGCGCTAGCGCTTTTAACATCCAATTCAATCGCAGTTTTATCTACATTCATTTTATTCAGCATTTGATTCAATGGTGAACCGCTATTAGCAAGTAAGCCCCACAAAAAGTGTATGGGTTCTACTTCACTGTTTTTATTGTGCAAGGCCAACGAGAGTGATGATTCAATGGCTTGGGTCATTTGGTGGGTTAGTTTTTCAAAAATGTTTGACATAATATTCTCCTCAATTAATATGAGACTATTATAGTACCTTTAGTCACTTATTGTCAAGTCTTTTGAGTCATATCAACATATATAAAAGAACATTAACCCTTTTAATCAGATGTAAAAAGTTCGTTTGTATCTATCGCTAAAATTTCTTCAGTTTCATCTATATCATTTTCATCAAATTTTGCGCTGTAAGTCGTAAAAACTTTATTATGTCCATTAGTTTGAGCGTATTCAAGATTTTTCTCTGCTTCTTTTACAATTTCAAGTAATGTTGTAAATTCGCCTTCTACTACACCAGCTGAAATCGTAAAATATAAAATATTTGTGTTTAATTCAACTCGAGCATTCTCGCATTTTAGTCGAATAGCTTCAATACTTTTAGAAAAAGAGCGACAATCACGATCTAGTTCAAGTGCAACAAAAGTATGTTCCGATAGCCTTGAGACCAAGCACGGATAAGGAATTTCCTCAGTAATGATTTGGGCTAGTTTCTTTGTTATCATATCACTACATATAAACCCATTACTTGAGCTGATGGCTTTTAGGTTGTCAATTTCTATATAAGCCATTGATATCATTTGAGCATTACGTGTTGCTTCGTCTATCAATAGTTGTGCGTGATTAATAAAATATTGCCTACTATATAGATTTGTTAAAAAATCACGAGATCCATATTCGCGAGTGTAAGCAAACATCTCTAATAATTCAAGATTCGTGTTAACACGTACGAAAAGTTCATCTTGATCAAAAGGCTTATGTAAAAAATCATTGGCACCATGTCTCAGAAATTTGGATGGAAGACCTTTTTCATCAACAGCACTCAAAGCAATGATGCACAGAGTATCTTTTCTGTATTTTTGACGGAGTCTAAGAGTAAATTCCAATCCATCCATATTTGGCATTTCATAATCGGTAATAACCATAGAAATATGATTATTATGATCATTTAAAATTTCCATTGCTTCTATTGGATCCGCTGCTTCAAAAACACTCAAATGAAGTTTTTTTAAAAGCTTAACAATCATTCGTCTCATACTCGAAGAATCATCAACAACTAAAACGTGGGAAACATAGTTCGTAAGTACCCGTTTAACGGAAAATACTACATAAGCAAGATTGTTAGTATTGTTTTTCAAAATCAAATCGGAAATATTTTTGGACAATAAAAATGTTTGCAATTGCGTATCTGTTGTTCCTGTCAAAACGATTGTAGGGATACCTAAAGAGATAGTCATATCAATAGCATCACCATCTTTGCAATCAGGAAGGGTAACATCGACGATTGCTACATGAAAGAAGATGTTTCCTAAAATATCTTCAGCTTCTTTGTAGTTGGCAGCTTTATGAATTGTAATATTATTTAGGTCTTTTTTGAGTGCTTTTTCCACCATATTCAATATAACAATACTGTCATCAATAATAAGAATATTTCTGTTATTGCTGTATTCCATGATAATCCTTCTTTTCTTTGTATAGACAAGAACTGCAAATAATTATAACAGTCGATATCTCTTTATCAATTTTTCTATGTGAGTATCTTTGCCAAACTCTTTCAGATAGTATGCCATCACTGGTTTAGTCTCCTCAATCTTTTTATGCAAGAGTAAATTAGTTAGTCGATTAAATGTTGCTTGTCGAATACATTCTTTGATTTTTGGTTTAAAGCGAGATATAGAGCAATAATCGGCTAACATTTCCTGAGTCTTCTTAATCTCACCTTGACCAACCAAGATCATTGCGTCAGAAAGTTTATGACTAAAAATATTTTCGTATTGGATAAAAGCATCTAGCGATTCTAATTCAGGGTACATTTTTACAAATTCATATACGTCTTTAATTTTATTTGTTTCTATCAAAGTGATCAATTTCATTTCAAGCTGAATACGATTAAATAGGGCTGACAATGTTGCTTTATATGGAGTAAAAACGGCAAATTGTTTAATCGCTCCTATTGCATCATCATAATGATGCGCTTCAACCATTTTTTTAATCTTATTTATTGCGTTTTCAGCAACTTCGCAAACACGTCGATAAATTTCTTCATCTCTTAAAAATGTAAATTGCTCCGTCAAAGTAAAAAAGCTTTTAAAGTTTTTTGTTTTGATATATTCATCAGCTTTTAGAAATACCTGATGATTTTGGATAAGCGCACGTATAAGTTCTGATTTTGAATCTACTGAAGCAAATGGTTTTAGCATCTCTTTTACTTTAGGAAGACTTCTCAACGGATCTGTGGCAATCATCTTTTTCGCAAGTGCAAAATTTTTAACAAAAGCTGCATTAAGTTTTTTTGCACTTTCCGTTTTTGAAAGGTATGGAGCTAGCTCAAGCATTCCATACGCTTCAAAATAGTGATTATTATCAACTAATTGAGCAAACTTTTTAAAGTCTTTTTGCTTTTGAACTAAAAAATCAAATTCATTTTTATTTGCGCTGTCGGATAGGAAAGGGGCGGCAGTTTCAAGAGCTGATTGTGTATTCCCTCTTGAAAATTGCTCACGAATCTCTTTGATAATCTCATCCCAAGCATCATAAAAAAGTGCTGACATGGGGTGAATGGCTAAAAAAAAGTTTTTATCTAAACATTTTTTTGTAGTCGCAAAATCTTTTAATTCAAGTGACTCTACAAATTGATCTTCATAAGCATATAGATCAATATAGTATACAGAACCATTTTCAAATCCAATCAAAAGCTTTGAATCTTTTAAGGAACATGAAACAATTCCTCTTTGATCAAGCTTTTCGGTTGATGCAATGGTATTATCTTGGAGATTAACAAGATGAATATGCCCACTACGTGTTCCAACTATAGCGTACCGAGAACTTTTTTCTAAAACACAGCATGTTGGCCAAGACAGAAAAATAGATTTTTTATTAGAAAGCTTTTTTTCTTTTAAATCATAGATACAAGAAACCCCATCTCTACTTACGGCGTAAAGTTGTTTACAGTTATCAAAAAAGAAAGAGTCTTCAATGACATCACCTGGGTAGGTATTTAAAATTTCTTCGTTATAGTGCAAATCCATAACATACAATGAACGGTTGTAGCAACTAAAAGAAAGAAAACGTCCTGTTGGATCATTCGAAATATGTGCTATGTAATCAGGTAAAGATTTTAACGAAAGGAGTACATCTCCCGTAACCGCACTGTACATAAAAACTTTACCATCTGTTCCACCAGTAAATATATATTCACTGTGTTCACCTGCAAACGTCGCGCTTTCAACACGATTATCATTTCCATATAAATAATTTTTTTTTGTCGTTATCTCTCTGGCTTTAGTTACTGTAGTGACTGTTCTATTCTCTAATGGACTTGGGGGCGTGATTTTGATTGCGCAGCTACCATCAGTGTCTACTCCATAAAGAAGTTCACCGAATTGACTAAAAGCAGAACTTTTTTGATATGGGTGTAGAGGCTCTGAGATTTCATTGTCGACATAATAAGTGTCCATTGAACTATTTTTTTTGTTTACAATATAGAGATACCCCATATTATCGGTAAAAGCAAGATGTTCCTCGCCTTCATAAAGAGCGATTACACTTCCTTTAACTTGAAAAGTATGCAGAATTTTAATCATAAACAGCCAATTACCTATAATAATTTTTTATCACTTGTTTTACATTTTACCTTATTATTACTATATGTTGCTTTAAAATTTTATTTCTATTGAGTAGGGGTAATAAAATATTCTTTAAATTCTTTCTCGACTTCCATATAGTCCCATTTTAAAATATCAGTGCCGAAGCCACTCCAATTAGCCCCCCAAAAACACCACCCCAAACAACCAGCCATCCTAGATGTTCACGCATTAGATTATGCAACATCTCTTTGACCATAAGTGGCGTCAGTTCTTCCAACCGTGCCGTTATAATGGTTTCAATCGTATTTCCTAAATCACCAGAACCTTTATGCACATGAGTATTCACTGCATTGATAAATGATTCACTTTGGGATATTTCAATAGTAGCTGCTTTGATTTTGACCAAAAAAGGCTCTTTGAATTTCTCAATGATGGATTCTCCCCCAAACATCCCTAACATCCCTCCCAAGGAGGATTCCATGATGCTTTTCACAAGAGCAGTATAGGCCGGTGTAAAATCTGTCTCCTCGATCACAGGGGTCAAATCCATCACCTTTTCTTGTGCTTGAACAAAACTCTCTATTTTTTCGGGAGTAAAGAATTGTTCCATTATGAGTGTCTTGAGCGCATCACGTATCGATTCAAAACGATCGATTATAATCCCAGACCCATAAAGATAAGGGACTTTTTCAAATAACATATGAATGGCCAGCTGATTGGTCACTGCACCAGAGAGGGCAAAAAGACCACCATTAAGCAACGCTTTAGCCAAGAAGCCATCACACCCATACGACGAACCCAACAGTGCAATTGCTACACCATTTGTTAACCAACCTTTATTCATGTGCTATGCTCCTGTGTTTAATAGGGGTATTATACAAAAAACGATACAGTTCACAAAAATTTAGGAGCACATTATGGTTTTGCACTCTTTTGCATCGCTACTCTCCACTGGAAAACCTGATGCTTTTGTGGGCGCTATGACATTGGCGCTCGATAACGCTGATGAAGCACCTATGTGGAAACAAAAAACGCTCCCCTATGTAGAAGCCATCAGCACTGTTTTATTTGCCTTGCGAGATCAAGGATTGCTTTTCGACCCCGAGGGAAAACAGCACGAAGTATTAACTCCTGCATTATTTTTGCGATGGTGTGACATGATGAGTCTCAAGACCCTTGCTTTTACCCTCTCCAAAAGTAATGATGCTGGTATGTTGCTGCGCACAAAAATCATAAATGGCGCATATATCCCTATCGACTTGGAAGTTTTGGGTAAATATCTCAGCAGTTACACCGTTAATCTCGAAAATGAAGCTGAAGACTTCCCTATCCGTAACTACAATCTTCATGTGGGTATCACAACCCTTATCGAAAAAATCATCAATGAGAAATAACTATGCAAACTCCATTTGAAGCCAAACCACTCCATACTAAAAGCTATCTTGCAACCAATGAAATTGACACATTACTCGAAAACGTCAATTACATCATTATGGCAGCACCATCATTGCTTAGTGCCCCCAAATTGCCACTGCATTTTACCATCATCCTCAACACTAGCGACCTGATCCCCCAAGAGATCAAAGAACAGCTTTTAAAGAAGTTTTGTGCCGAGCTTGAGATTACTCAGACCAGTGATGTGTTGAATAATCGTGAGCGAATAGCCTTTGCCCTCACTACTCAAGAGACACCTATGCCCCATCATATCATCGATGATGTTCAAGCAACGGAAATTCCATGGAAGTTATTACACATTATCGATTTTTTAGGGGAATCTGATGCGTTTAAAGAAGCAAAAGATGGACTGAGTGGATGGAGCTATAGCTATAATTAACCTCTACACATCCCCTCTATATCTTCCACGCTCTTGGCTATTACACTAGAGAGATTTTCACACCCCTCATCGGTCACTAAAATATCATCCTCGATACGGATACCAATCCCACGATATTTTAGAGGAATACTCTCATCATCGATACGTAGATAAACCCCCGGCTCAATCGTCATCACCATTCCAGTCGTAAAGCACAACGACTCACCCTTGTCATCGGTGTAGGGACAAGGATCATGAACATCCAAGCCCATCCAGTGACCTATGCCATGAGGAGCGTATTTTTTGTGCGCTTTAGCCTCCAAAAGAGCATCACACTGACCATTTAAAATACCCAAGTCAATAAGAGCTTGACATAACAATTCCTCACTGTACTTTTGAAGCCAATCCCGTTTCACATTGGGTTTTATTGCCTCTATAACACGCAGTTGAACATCCAAAACAGCATTGTACACTTCACGTTGTGCCTCAGTGAATTTTCCATTGACGGGAAAGGTACGGGTTATGTCACTCGCATACAGCTCCCACTCACACGCAGCATCGATGAGAACCAAATCACCATCACGCAAGGTGTCATTATTGCGGACATAATGCAAAGTATTGGCATTATTACCTCCAGCTACAATGGCACCATAGGCTTCGCTCTTGACCCCATTCACGCCAAAAATATAGCTCATGGCAGCTTGGAGCTCATATTCTCTCATGGAAGGTTTACAGACTCTCATCGCTTCATGATGTGCAAGCGCTGTTAGCTCAATTGCTTGACGTATCGCTTCAATTTCTTCGTGCGATTTTGTCAAACGCAATGTTCGTACAAGATATGTCGCATCACCAAACGTACGTACATGCAACTTTACACCTCTCGTTTCTCGCAATTCTTTGGCACTGTTTTGCGCTACTTTGAGATGATGCGAATCATCTAAAAAATCAAAATAAAGATGGATGTGGTCACGTAAAATCTCTTTGATATGATTGGGGTATTCTATGATGTTATGTACTTCATCTACTAAAAATTGCTGTTGCGCATTAGTGACGCCTAACACTGCACCATTCCACAACGCATATTCATCACTATGAGGCTCAACATAGAGTATTGTACGAGTAGATTCTTTGGTTTTACTCAAAATAAGGAGACTATTGGGTTCTTCAAAACCTGTAAGATAATAAAAATCACTGTTTTGACGGTACGAATATTCGGTGTCATTAGAACGGGTTTTTGTGGGGGCCGAAGAGAGGATTATCACTCCCTCGGTAATCATTTCTAGCAGCTTAGTTCGTCGATTAGTATAGGCTGTTTCGTTCAAATCAAAAATTTCTCTCTAATAGTTTATGCACTTTGAGTATTGTAATAATACGATCAGCTTGCTTGCCGACCCCATCAATCATCGTCTCTTCCTCGGAAACGGTGTCAGGTGCAGGTCCAATATCACGCTTGGGCATACGTATAGCTTCTGTAAGACGGTCAATCACAAATCCTGCCACATCCTCACCATTCTTCAAGACAATAAAACGTGTTTCATCCGTATGTTTTTGTGTTTGAAGTCCAAAACGAGCTCGCAAATCAATCAGTGGGATAACAGAACCACGGAGATTAAAAACACCCAAAATATATTTAGGAATCTGAGGTACCCTAGTCCATTCTATAGGCTTAATGATCTCTTGAATACTCAAAATTGGTATCGAAAACTCTTCTTCACCTACAATAAATCCTACTAACTGAACTACTTCATCTACTTTTTTATCATCCCCCATAAGGGTTTTATTTTGCTTGCTGATTATTTGTTGCAGTTTTTCACTCATGATTACAGCCCCTCATTGAATTTAATATTACGTTTAACGACATTCATAAGATATTCAGGTGAGTAAGGCTTGGTGATATACTCTACCATTCCTGATTCCACGCCTCGCATGCGATCTGCTTTTCCGGAACGTGATGTGACTGCAATAAGTGGAAGATTTTTATATTTATTATACTTTTTAATCTCAGTGGCACATGTATAACCATCCATTCGAGGCATTTCAATATCTATCAACATCGCATCAAAATAGTGATCACCTTGCTTAAGAATATTAAGCGCCTCCACACCATCTGTTGCTTCTACAAGCGTTATTCCCAAAGGTTCAAGTGATTTACGCATAATTGTTCGATCAGTTTTAGAATCATCAACAATCATAACACAATAATCAGTAGCACTATTTTTTGCACCAATTGCTTTAGTTGAACTACTTTCAGTTCCAACAGTGGACTTAACCGATTTGGCCATCTGCATCAGCGCTGCCACATCAACAATCAAGGTTACTCCACCATCACCACGAATTGTTGCCCCAGCAATCCCTTCAATCCCTTTGAGATATTCTCCCAATGACTTAATAACAATCTCTTCTTGACCTATGAGAGTATCAACAATAAGACCTATCTTGCTCTCTGCAAGCCCAAGCACAACAACATACGCATGCTCGCTGTTATCAAAAACGCGCTCTACTTCAAAGATATCTCCAATATGAACAAGAGAGAGGACTTCATCTCTAAGACGCATAACCGAACGGCTCTCAACTGTGTAAATGTCGTCTTTATTAATACGTACTGTTTCCAAAACTGATGCCAATGGAATAGCATAATATTCCTCTTGAACTCCAACCAATAACGCTTGAATAATCGCTAGTGTCAGAGGAATTTTAAGCTTCATTGAGGTGCCATACCCCACTTCAGAATCAATATCAATCATGCCATTGAGTTTTTCAATATTGGTTTTTACTACGTCCATCCCAACGCCACGCCCTGAAACACTCGTTACAGTAGCAGCAGTCGAAAACCCTGGACGGAAAATCAAGCCAAACGCCTCTTTTTCAGACATTTGATCCGCTTCTTTCTCAGTAATAATCCCTTTTTCAATCGACTTCATCTTGAGCATATCAGCATCAAGTCCTTTTCCATCATCAATAATTTGGATTACGATATGATTGCCCTCATGGTACGCTTTGAGCTGTATCGTCCCCCCCTCTTCTTTGCCAGCAGCTAAACGAACATCCCCAATTTCGATACCATGATCACATGAATTTCGAATAATATGGACCAAAGGATCACCGATCTCTTCAACAATCGATTTATCCAACTCGGTATCTTCACCCGTGATTTCAAGCTCAATTTTTTTGTTCAATTCTCTCGAGAGGTCACGAATCATACGAGGGAATTTATTGAATACTTTTCCAATCGGTAACATACGAGTTTTCATAACGGCAATTTGTAAATCGGTAGTTACTAGTGAAACTATAGAAACTACTTGATTAAGTTCCTCTAAAAATGCCTCACCCTCGTAGCGTTCTTCGACATCATCGTTAATTTTTATCAATCGGTTTTTTCCCAATACCAACTCACCAATAAGATTCATAAGATGGTCTAAACGCTTAACATCTACACGGATAGTCTGCTCAACGTTAGCTGCACCTTTAGCTTCTCCATCATCCTTGGCATCCTTGGCTTCACGAGGAGCACGTGGCGGTGGCGGTGGTGGTGGTGGAGCACTTGGTGCTACGATAGGCACCACTTGAACGACAGGTGGCACTTCAACTATTGGTGCTGATACAGGAATAGAAACTACAGGTTCAACGGATTCATTGGAAAATTCTTGTGTGCCACTTTGTGCATTACGCTTGGCTTTAGCTTCAGCATTCTTGATCACTAACAAACGCTCTATTTCCGCCTCAACATCTTCGTCACTCATGCTTGAGTAATCCGGTTCCTCTTCTTGAACGCTATTTTTAGCATCATGCTTGGCTTTAGCTTCAGCATTTTTGATTACCAATAAACGCTCTATTTCCGCTTCAACCTCTTCATCACTCATACTCGAGTAATCCAATTCGTCTTCGCTTTGCACTGCTTCAACCTCAGGAACAACAACAGAAACCTTTACCTCTGAGACTGATGCACTATCACCATTGGCGACGAAATCCAGTCGTACTACACACTCTGATACATCAAGTCCTGCATCTTCTTTCGTGTCACGTATACGAACGAGTAATGCTTTCATAAGATCAATCGATTCCAAAATAACGTCCATAACGTTTGGTTCGATGATCAAATCACCATGCCGTGCCATGTTGAGCAAGTTTTCCATGTGGTGTGTCAAATGAGTCAAAACATCAAAATTCAAAAATGAACTTGCCCCTTTGATCGTGTGTGCAACACGGAAAATGCGATTAAGCAAGTCCAAATCATCCGGACGTGTCTCTAGCTCTACCAAATCTTGGTCAAGTTGTTCGATAAGTTCAAATGCCTCAATTAAAAAATCTTGCAATATCTCTTCAAATTCATCCATAGTTGCCCCTTATTGAAGATGTGCGGTTACAACACGCGCTACTTCGTCATAAAATATATTTTCATCAAACTTGACAAGATACGCCTCAGCACCTGCCTCTTTTCCTCGAATTTCACTAAAGTGATCACTAATAGAAGAGTTAAAGACTATTGGTATCATCTTGAATCTCGGGTCTTCTTTCACACGGGCGGCAAAATGAAATCCATCCATACGCGGCATTTCAACATCCGAAGCAATCAGGCGAAGCTTTTTAGATATATCATCTCCATGAGCTGTGTATAAATCTTCTAAGATTTTTAATCCTTGTTCTCCATCGCTTGCCTCAATCACATGAAAGCCCATTTTTTCCAACGCATCCTTGATAATCCTACGAGCCGTATAACTATCATCGAGCAATAATACATATCCATCAAAACTACTTGCATGTATATTCATAGTCGTATGATTGGGTTGATACAATCCCAACTCTTGAACAACACTCTCTAGATCTAAAATCAGCAATACCTGATCATCCTCAATACGAGTCACACCAGTAATCTTGGATCCATCTATGCTACTATCTACAAACGTTGCAGGTTCAATATCTTTCCAGCTAATTCGACGAATACGTTTTGCCTCGTGTACGACAAACCCAATAAGAATATTGTTAAACTCAGTAATAATAACTCGTGCTTGACCTTCTATATCTTCAGGAGCATCAATCCCCATCCACTTAGCAAGATTAATAACAGGTATAACCACGCCACGAAGATCAAAAATGCCCTCAATAAAGTGTGGTGTTCCTGGAAGTTCAGTCAGCATTGGAAAACGAATAATCTCACGTACCTTAGCTACATTGATCCCGTAAATTCCTTCGTATATCTCGTCATTTTCACGTTTTAGAATTCTAAAATCTACCAACTCCATTTCGTTGCTGCCGACTTTTAGAGTATCACCATGTCCCTTCACGAAGGCTCCTTTGAAAACATCATTTCATGTAAACTTATCTGTTCTTGGACAAATTTTACACTATAATATCTTTCATTGCAAGCAAAAGCCCCCAAATTAACATAATGGTATTCATTAAAGTCAAAAGATTGGTTTTGGTGATAGTGACCCTCGACAACTCTGTCACATTGTGTTATCCATTTTTCACCCACGAAACGATGTGCTATCGTCTCAAATGAATCAATTTTTTTGCAATGATTTTTACGTTGCATCGATTCACTTAAAGCATTAATAATAAATCCACCAAACCAGTCATTAATATGATTTAAACAGCCCAAAACGGTTTTATTACGAATAAGTGATGTGTAGATTTTATATCCCGTTGGTACATGAATATCTCCATGTAAAAAGGCAATTTTTTCTCCACAACACGCCATAATAAAGGGCTGATTTTCAAGTGATACAATGATTACATTAGGGAAAATAGTGACTAATCTAAAATCATGATTGCCTTCCAAATAAATAATCTCAATAGTATTGGAGAGACGGTTGAGCAAAGCAATAACTTCACGATTAAGTTCTAAGGTTTGCGTGATAGATCCAAACAATAAATCAAAATTATCCCCCATCAAAATCAATTGAGTCGTTTGAATTTTGCCATTTTCTATAGCACTCAAAAAATCAACAAAAGGTGTTCTCCACGGAGCACAATGGGAATCAGCGACTAAAATCGCCCCCTCATGGAGAGATTTAAGGAACATACGCCATCTTCGGAATTCCTAATTCTTCATCCAAACCCATCATGATATTGGCATTGACCACAGCTTGAGAGCTCGCTCCCCGCATTAAATTATCAATCGCGCACAGTGAGACGAGTGCATTACCGTGAGCCTGCGCATACACGTCGGCAAAATTAGTCCCTGACGTCATCTTGGTATGTGGTGGAGCATTGCGAACACGAACAAAAGGCTTGTTGGCATAAAATTCTTCCATAATAGCTGCTACATCACAATCACTCTTAAGTGTTGCATAAACATTAGCTAACATCCCTCGAGTCATAGGAACCAAAGAGGGGACAAATGTCACTTTTACTTCGGCCTCACACAAAGCACTGGCATGCTGCTCAATTTCAACAGCATGACGATGTTTGATAATATTGTAGCAATTGATATTATCATTCACGCTCACATAGTGAACGCTCGCACTGGGAGATTTCCCTGCCCCCGAAACGCCGGTTTTGGAATCAATGAATATCGGCTGGGTCAAATCAATATAGGATAAAAAAGGAGCCAGAGCCAACAATGATGCAGTTACATGACACCCAGGATTGGCAACCAATAAAGCATCTTTAGCAATATTTCCATGCAGCTCGGGGAGTGAATATACTGCATGGCTGAGATTATCCAAATCCTCATGAGGACAGTAAAAATCCTCATAATTTTCAGCACTTAGGCGATAATCCGCCGATAAATCAACTACTTTAATCCCCTGTGCCAATAACTCTTTGGCGGTTTGCATCGCTGTTTTATGCGGCAGTGCCAAAAATATCAGTGCACACTCAGATGCTTTTTGGAAATCAACGCTCTCGACGGGCATATCACAAACACCAAATAAACACGGATGAAGTTCACTCACTGTCGTTTGACCTTCAGTATTGGCGCAATAGACGAGATTAAATCGTGGGTGAGTGATGAGCATTTTGACAAGCTCTAACCCTGTATAGCCGCTTACTCCGATGATGCCTACATTAATGGGATTCAAAAACTATCTCCTGATATTTCACTGTAAGTACTTCGAAGTTTTTAACTCCACCTGGAAGTTTTGCTTTGAACTCATCTCCTTCTTCTTTACCCAACAACTGTTTTGCCAGTGGCGAATTAAAGGATATAAGTCCACGATCAGGATTACTTTCACATCCCCCAACTATAGTATAGGTAACCTCATCATCACTGTCCATATCACACAACACCACCGTAGATCCAAAGCTCACACGTGCATGTTCTAATTCACTGGGATCAACGATTTGAGCAATCGAAATAACGGCACCCAGTTCGGCGATACGTGTACCAATAAATGCTTGTTTTTCACGAGCTGCATGATATTCAGAATTTTCTTTGAGATCCCCATACTCTTTGGCACGGTCAATTTCGGCATTAATTTCAGGCAAATCAATATTTTTAAGGGTATTAAGTTCGTTAGATAGGCGTTGAAAGCCATATTTTGTCATTGGTTCTTTGTGTTCCACTGGATTCTCCGAAAATTATAATTGGGCTATTATACCAAATTCCCGATACGTCGCAGTGCTAATGAACACATCGCTAGTCCAAAAGCTCCCGTCACCCCTACAAATGACCCTTTTTCTTTGATACGAGGAAGCTCTGTCGTACTAATGCAGCTAAAATCACCTTTGAACTTTCGCTTACGCAGTTCATTGCGCAGTTTTGAGGCAAAAGGATCACCTTGAGTTTTCCAAATCGAACAAATGGTGATTTTAGTAGGATCAAGACGTTTGGCTGAACCCACTGAACAAATAAGCTTGGAATACACTTTGTGAATCAGCGCTATTTTTGCCCACATATCATCGATAGCATCCAACACAATATCATACGGTTCAAAATCAAATTGTTCTACCCAATTAGGGGTAATCTTTTCGTGAATTGCTATGACGTTCGGATAATGATTTTGCAGGGCAATTACCTTCGGTTCACCCAAATGCTCCTCAGAATGCATCTGACGGTTTTGGTTGCTCTCATCATAAGAATCAAAATCGATAATTGTAATATTTCGTACACCGCTTCGATAGAGGCAGTCCAGACAAAAACTCCCAACGCCCCCTACTCCCAACAGTAAAACATGGGCATTGGCTAAAACATCAAACGTCTCATCACCTAACAGCAATTTTGTACGAACGTTTCTCACAGCCATTCCCGCAATATTTTGAGTGATTTATAGGCGCTCATATCGACTTTGATAGGCGTTATAGAGACCATTCCCGCCTCAATCGCCTCAAAGTCACACAGCCCTGTTCGTCCCTCTCGTGGCTTGAACTCTAATGGATGAAGTCCTAGCCAATAATACTCCATTCCTCGTGGATTTCGGTGTAAATGGGCATCGTTAGCGTAATAGCGATATCCTGCGTAGGTGATTGCAAATTCTAGCTTTTGGGTCGTATAGGGGATATTGACATTCAAAAACTCTCGCTCACCCAACGGAAAGCCCTC
>CAMBHX010000023.1 GCA_945867285.1 Sulfuricurvum sp. IAE1 | reverse complement strand
CTCTCGATATCGATTCCATTGTTCCATGCACCAGAAACTCGATCAAGAGAGACTTTGGCATGAAGTGGCATCATATGATAAAGCGATCCACCATTATCACGAAAACCGCGTGTATAGCTCATAGAACCTTTTAGGGTTACTTTGCCATTTTCAGCGGTATCGGAGAGGGTTGCATAGCCGGAGAGATCAGCGCCAAAGAGATGGGCGTCGGCATTAATGAATTGGTAATAGCTACGCTCTGATACAGTATTAGTACCTGTCGTGTATAGTAGTTTTACATCAATATAATCACTAACTTTTGTATAGTAAGGTGTTAATTTGAACCCCCAATCTTTTTTTGTACTGTCGTGCAAGTCTATAGTCGCACTAATTGTATTCGCGATTTCAGGTTTTAGATCGAGGTTTCCGACGTATCCATTACCGTCACCAAACCAGTTCACCATTCGCATATCCATAAGGATAGGGTTGATAGATGCGGCTGGTGTGCCTACTGTATAAGTCGTTGCAAAGTTAGTTGCATCTGCTCCTGCACTTCCAGCCCAAGCATAACGCTCATACATATTAGGGGAACGGGTTTTGCGAGCAAATCCTAGCTCCATATCGGTCGTATTACTATACTCATATTTTGTAGTCGCTGTTAAATCGATATTGTTATCAGTTTTTTTGCGGTCGAGGGAATTAAAATAAGCTTGGTCGATTGGATCGTTGTCCATAGTAGTTGCCGTGCCATTGATAGTGCCATCATTATACCCTACTACATCGCCTGTATCCATCATGATACGGTCATAACGTATGCCGATAACCGATGAAAGTTTTTCACTCCATTGAGAAACAGCTTCAGCAAATACACCGACGCGATCACGTTTCCCATCATTAATATTCCAAAACGTGTTAGGATTCATGCCAGCCATACTCCCACCAGCTGCTGGCCACCAATCGTTGAGACGGTATCGATCATAATCAGCACCGAATTTGAAGGTTTGGGTTTGACTATATGGAAGGGTTGCTTTGAGATTGATACCGCTTTCTTTGGCTTCTGTGTACATAGGCATATTCCCAGTACGTTCGGTCAAAATTTTATTCATATAATGATCGGTATCTTGGTTGTAGATGTTGGCATCGATCAAGAGTGAGCCGATTTTGCCTTTGTAGCTTAGATTTTCGGAAGTGGACTCATTGCCAAGCATATCCATGTATTCATTTGGGAAACCGATATAGTCTGCATTGGTTTTGGTCACTTTAAGAGCAACAGTGTCATTTGTACTTACTTTATAGGCGATAGTTGCTGATTGGTTTTGTTGTTGATAGAGGGTGTCTTTGACAATTTCTCCCGAACCATTTTTGTAATTTTCTGCTTTTTCAGCGTATCCTGAATAGTTAACACTTATTTTGTCATTGGCTGCCGATGCAGATACAGATGCTCCGCGCGCTTGGTTATTACTATGGTAAAAACCAGAAATCTCACCACTAATCAGTGCTTCTCCACCTTTTTGGGCAAACACAGGATCTTTGGATTTTACCGAAATCGTTCCACCGATGCTATCTCCACCCTCACTCACTGGTGTGATACCAGCCATAACATCAATCGTTTCGATTTTAGACGTATCGATATACGAAAGAGCTGGGTTCATGTGATTAGGACACGCAGAAGTGATGGTCATACCATCGATATCGATTTTAACACGATCATCAGCCATACCGTGAATAACAGGAAGAGATGCACGACTTCCCATATTGTAGACACTGACACCAGGGATATCTGTCAGAACATCTGTGACGTCACCCGTCATAGTTTTTGATTTAGATGTTGCAAGCTCTTTTGCTGCAATATCAGATTTGATAGCATCGGCTTCAACGGTGATTTTTTGAATCGAAACAGATTCAGAGGCGAGCGCCGCAATCGCCGCTAATGAGAGTAGAGAGATTTTTTTCATTCTTTTTCCTTGAAGAGTATTGAATATCCTATCATAGAAAAAAAGTGTTACATTAGTGTTAAGTCTTTAGTCCAACGTCCTCTGGAAATTGCATGGTGACACAGTGCAGCGAGCCATGCTGTCGGATGAGAATGGAGCAATCGATAGGGATGATGTCACGACCCTTAAATGCACGTTTGAAAATTTTAATCGCTTCCTCATCGTGACTATCGTTATAGATGGGCACTAAAACGGCATCATTGATGATCAGAAAATTGGCATACGTCGCAGGGAGTCGTTCGTCGTCATAAAAAATCGCATCGGTCATTGGTAGTGCTATGAGATTGAATGGTTCATTGTCACTATCTCGCAACGCCATAAGTTCTTTTTCCATCTTGGAAAGCTCGTCATAGTGTTCATCATTTTTATCGTCGCATTTGACATACATGATAGTATCTGTGTCGATAAAACGTGCTAAGGTATCGATATGGCTGTCAGTATCATCACCTGCTAAGTATCCGTGATTAAGCCATAAAATTTGTTCGACACCTAGCTCATTTTTCAGGATTTCCTCGGTTTGTTGTTTATTAAGGTGGGAATTTCGGTTGGGGTTGAGGAGACATTCGCTGGTGACTAGTAAAGCACCTATGCCGTTGCTCTCAACACCACCACCTTCGAGAATCAAATCAATTTTACGCATGGGTGCGCCATAGATTTTTGCTAGATTACCACTCATAGCATTGTCGTAGGATGCATCAAATTTTCCTCCCCATCCGGTGAAAGTAAAATCCAGCAGCAATGCTTCGTCTTCCTCTTCATCGATGACACTCAAGGCGCTGCAATCACGGGCCCATGTGTCATTGGTTTGATAGTGGATAAAGATGAGGTTATCGTTGAGGGTAAAATAACTTTTGACCAACTCGACATCGTCACAAATAATCAAGCATGGTTCATAACGCGAGATAGCATTGGCGATGTTGACAAAACAACTGCGCGCCTCTTCGAGATACTCTATCCAGTCACTTTTGGGGTGAGGAAATATGAGTTGAACAAAACTTTGAGGTTCAAATTCAGCGGGGAAATAACGCATTAAACATCCTTGTAATATAATCTGCTCCAAAATGGAGCAAGCTTTAGTGCCTTAGCGGCTAGCGTAGTCAAAGGGATGCATCTCTTTGACGTTTAAATTATGGAACACTATGGGAACACTAAAACTTAGCCGACAGGCACTTATTCATAATCTTGACATTATCGCACACCATATCGGTGATAGAGATAAAATTGCCGTGGTGTTAAAAGACAATGCGTACGGTCATGGTGCCACACTTATAGCTGGGGCGTGCCGTGAGTATGGAATTGGGCATGCTGTGGTTCGCCTGGAGCGTGAAGCTTTGGAAATTGAGGAATTTTTTGAGGATATTCTCATTTTGGCGGATGTTCCAACGTGTACGAATCCAAAGTTTCAGTATGTGATTAACTCTTTGGATACCATTAATAAATTTCCTGCAACGACTAAAGTAGAATTGAAAATTGATACAGGAATGCATCGTAATGGCATAGGTATTGATGAGATAGAAAAAGCCTTTGAAATGATGTCAGCTCAACAACTCGAATGTATAGGAGTGATGAGTCATTTACGCAGTGCGGATACCCTTAGTAGTGAATATTTTTGGCAACGGCATACTTTTGATGGTTTGAAACCAAGAGTTGAAGCGTTGTCACAACAGTATGGCTGGACGCCACGTTTTCATCTCTCTAACTCCGCTGGGGTGTTTCGTGCTGCTCATTGTGACGATGATATCGTGCGTGTAGGGATTGCGCTGTATGGATGTTTGGAGATGGATATCTCTTTGCAACAGCCATTCTTGAAGCCAGTGTTATCACTTTGGGGAGATAAAATATCGACTCGTGTGTTAAAAAAAGGGGAGAGAGTAGGGTATAACGGTATTTATACGGCGATGTGTGATGAAATCATCTCGACGTATGATATGGGATATGCCAATGGTTTGGATAGACTCGCATCCAACCGATATAGTACACCTCAAGCAGTTGAACTGCGAGGACGCATCTCGATGGATAGTGCCGCTTTTTCGTCTGATTTGGATGAGTTATTAATTTTTAATGATGCCAACAAATATGCCAAAGCAGTTGGAACAATTGGATATGAAATTTTGGCATGTCTGGATAAAGATTTGAAGCGAGAGTGGATTATTGAATAAAATTTATTCGTTTAAAACGGATGCATTCATTTTAGTGTGTAACATTATGATGTGATTTTTACAATTGCTTCGGCAAAAATCGCACCATCTAAACGCATATCAATAAGTTTTTCGAGATTGTCGATTTCCTCACAATAGCCTAGAACTTTAGCGTCAAACATATAATGCTCTGCTACTTTTTGAATCTCTTCCCCATTTTTACTATTAACGATCAGATAGGTTGAGTGTAGGTTTTCAGCTAATATTGCCTCTACTACAGTTGTGACGTATAACGCAAAGCGAATATTATTGTTTCGTAAATGGGAAATAATATCCATGTTTTGCTCTTCAAAAAACAATGCGACAGTCGAATTGGAGGGAGTGTTTAAGATCGCATCGATAGAACTGATGTGATAAAACTGTTCACTTTGGATGAGGGGATGGCCAAATAGTATCATTGTGCTTCCTTTAGACATTGTTCGCTACAGTAATATTTTCCACTGCTCATAATCGCCTCTTTAGCTTGGATATATATTCCACATGTGGAGCATGGAATCATTGCTTCATCCATTGAATTGTCATTTTTAGGAGAGTTCAGTGACTTTTTTTTGGAAAAAAATGTAAAATAGACAAAGGCGATAACACCTGCAAAAAGTAAAAATTTTAATAACATAGTTTAGGACTCGATGAGGAGATAGTGGCGATTTTGTTTTTCAATAACTCTATAGTTGAGTGTTTCATCAACTTCATCATACACTTTTTCCCCTTTATAAAAGAGCAACAGTGTTCCATCGGTGCGAAATGGCTTAGAGAGCTTAAGAAGCATTTTGGTGTCAGTAACAGCACGAGAGGTGATAAAATCAAACTCTTGTGGTATGAGATGCTCCACTCGCATGGATTTAACGGTGACATTAGTGAGACCCAAGGAAGCAACAACAAATTGTAAAAAGCTTGAGCGTTTTTGGAGTGGTTCAACGAGGGTGAAATGGGTACTAGGTAATGCAAATGCTAAAATCATCCCTGGAAAGCCTGCCCCTGATCCTATATCCATGGCATTGTGAATAGGAGGTAAAAATGTAATGGGTTCTACAGCGTCCACGATAAATTCATCGATTTGTGCTGCAGTTTTTGCTCCTGTGAGGTTGTGAGTTTTATTCCATTTTAGTAGCAATTCTTTGTATTTTTCTGCTTTATCGAGAAAAGATTCAGGAATACTAATAGTACGAGTTGTGATAAGTGATTGTAAATGTGTCAAATAATATGTCCCATACACTCTTTTTTGGTTTTTAAATAACCTTCATTATAGGGGTTTGGATTGATAATGACAGGTATTCGTTCGATGATTTCAACATCAAGCTCCTCAACAACCGTTACTTTGGCTGGATTATTGGTCAAAAGCCTAATTTTTGTGAGTCCAAAATCATGAAATACCTCACGTACAACATCATAGGTACGCTGATCAGGTGCAAATCCAAGCTCTATATTGGCTTCAATAGTGTTACGACCTTGATCTTGGAGGGCATAAGCGTTGAGCTTGTTGAGTAGCCCAATATTTCGACCTTCTTGTGCGTGGTAAATAATAAGTCCACCTTTTTTGGCTATCAGTTCTAAGGCCTTGTGAAGTTGATTGTTGCAATCGCATTTAATACTTCCAAAAGTATCACCTGTAAGGCATTGAGAGTGGATACGAACTAGTGGTGCTTCCTGTTGCTCAAAATTTTCAGTAAAAATTACAAGATGTTCTTGATGCCCTTCTTTGTAAGCACGAATTTTAAAGTGACCATATTTGCTTGGGAGATTGGCTATAGATGATTTTTCAAATGGTATATGTGATTTCATAGTGTTATTATAATCGCAATTCTTTAAAAAAATGGTTGTTTTAAACCAATCATCGATAAAATTGCTTTTTACTATAATTGGAGCTTTTTATGAACCGTTTACGTCGCACCCGTCTCAATTCAACTTTACGCTCTTTGGTGCGTGAAACCCATGTGAGTGTAGATGATTTTATTTATCCACTTTTTGTTCGTAGTGGGGAGGGAATAAAAACTGAAGTTACCTCTATGCCCGGTGTATTTCAAATGAGTTTGGATGAGATACTCAAAGAGTGCAGTACGTTACGTGCACTTGGGCTCAACTCGATTTTATTGTTTGGTATCCCAGATGTCAAAGATTCAGTAGGTAGTGATGCGCTTTGTGACCATGGGATTATCGCCAGTGCTGTTCGTGCAATAAAAGCGGCTTATCCATCAATGTTTGTGGTGACTGATTTGTGTTTTTGCGAATATACGGATCATGGGCATTGCGGTATTTTGGATCATGTTCATGAAACCGTTGACAATGATTTGACGTTGGGGATTTCGGCACAACAAGCACTCGTACATGCACGAGCAGGTGTCGATATGATAGCTCCTTCGGGGATGATGGATGGGATTATTGCTACATTGCGCACAGCGTTAGATGAGGGTGGTTATCCGAATCTTCCTATTATGGCGTATTCAACCAAATTTGCCAGCGGTTATTATGGGCCATTTCGTGATGTAGCGGAGTCGAGTCCTAGTTTTGGAGATCGCAGCAGCTATCAAATGGATCCATGCAATCGTATGGAAGCGATTCGAGAGAGTTTGGAAGATGAGGCACAGGGGGCAGATATTTTGATGGTGAAGCCTGCATTGGCGTATTTGGATATAATTCGTGATATTCGTGAAAATTCGAGATTGCCCTTGGCTGTTTATAACGTGAGTGGAGAGTATGCGATGCTCAAATATGCTGGTAATGCTGGGCTTATTGATTATAATCGTGTCATGATGGAGACGATGATAGGATTTAAGCGTGCAGGAGCAGATATTATTATCAGTTATCATGCCAAGGAAGTAGCGCAGTTGTTACGCCAATGAAATAGTTTTATGCTATGATTATTTTTTGAAAAAGGCGAATTCGTGAGACATTTTTTAACATTACGTGACTATACCAAAGAAGAAATTTTAGAAATCGTTGACTTGGCATTGGTTATCAAACAAGAACAAAAAGCGCGTAAAAAGCACCATTATCTTGAAGGTCAAACCTTGGCAATGATTTTTGAGAAAAGCTCTACTCGTACTCGGGTGAGTTTTGAAGCAGGGATGTTTCAGCTAGGTGGGCATGCATTATTTCTTTCCAATCGTGATATTCATCTAGGACGTGGTGAGCCAGTCAAAGATACTGCACGTGTTGTTTCATCGATGACAGACATGGTGATGATTCGTACTTTTGAACACTCCATGCTTGAAGAGTTCGCCATGTATAGCGGTGTTCCTGTTATCAATGGACTTAGTGATAGCTATCATCCGGTGCAATTAATTGCTGATTATATGACGATGGTTGAATGCGGTAGACATATTGATCCTATCGTGGCGTATGTAGGAGATGGGAATAATATGACACATTCGTGGTTGATGTTGGCATCCAAGCTAGGATTTGAGTTACGTGTAGCAACGCCTGCTGGATATGAATGTGATCCACAAATTGTAGCGGATGCGATGGAGTTGGCTAAAACCAGCGGCGCAAAAATAAGTTTTACTCATGACCCTAAGATTGCTGTTTTAGGAGCTACGGTTGTGACAACAGATACGTGGATATCTATGGGGCAAGAGGATGAAAAAGTCAAACGTCTGAATGATTTTGTAGGATATATTGTCGATGATGCTCTTATGGCATTAGCCGATGAGTTCGCAATATTTTTACACTGTTTACCTGCATATCGTGGTGTTGAAGTAAGCGAAAGTGTTTTAGAGGGAGATCAAAGTGTGATTTTTCAAGAAGCCGAGAACCGGCTTCATGGACAAAAAGGGCTGATGGTGTGGTTAGACCGACACCGTTAATATAGTGTTGCAACTCTCGAAAAATATTATTTTTCGCAGCTTTAGGGGGATGCAAGGGACAAACGTCCCTTGCCACTAAAACGGATGTATTCGTTTTAGTGTGTAACATCAGTTAATTCATTGCTACCTTGATAATGAGGTCATTACCTTCTTCAACAACAGTGAAACTGTGCTTTTTACAAAATGTTTCATTCATCTCTTCTGCCCATTCACCTGCTTCAATTAATGCATCGTCTTTGTTATCGAACGCTTTAATGGTAGGCATACCGCTTCGTTTGAAACAGCCGCACTCTTTTTCAATTTTTACATTAAACATGGATTATCCTTTATGTGGTTGATTTATTTTCAGCAGTATAATCGCCAAAGTTTAAAGAAATCATTCAAAAATGAAACACTTTGAAAGAAAAGTTTCGCTTTAGTTTGAGTTAAACAATTATAATCAGGATATATTATGCTTATATTAGCTATAATCCGCTCGAATTTTTGGGTGCCTTCGTAAAGTTTTGATGAAAATTTTACAAAGGTACCTTCCATGGCAACAAAAGAGTATAAGATACTTCTAAAATTTCTCAAAAGCGTAGCTTTAGGGGGCTGTAGGGACTTTAGTCCTTGCCACTAAAACGGATGTATTCGTTTTAGTGTGTAATATCGATAGATCTCTTTTTTGAAAATTATATGCCCCGTGAGGGTCGAATACATTACGTCACACACGCCTAGCAGTAGCAACATGGGCTTTTTAGGAAATATTTTTGTCAATTTGATGAAAATGGGTTCTTTTTTTTGCGTGGTGACGCTCACATATAAGGATAAATATGAATAACGCAGAAACACAACTCGAAATAGTTGACCAAGAGCTCCCATTATTTTCAGACTTCGGTCTTCGTAAAGAGATTATGCAAAGCATTGAGCAAGCTGGCTTTAAAAACCCAAGTCCTATTCAGCAAATGGTTATTCCTGTAATTATGGAAGGGCGTGACGTTGTAGGTCAAGCTCATACAGGTACAGGTAAGACAGCAGCATTTGGTCTTCCAGCATTAAATAAAATGCACATGAAAGGTGGAATCGAAGTATTGGTCATCACACCAACGCGTGAGCTTGCTAATCAAGTAAGCGATGAGATGTTCAAATACGGCAAACACCTTGGGGCACGTACGGTTACCATTTATGGCGGTAGTTCATATAATCGTCAGCTTGATCTTATTGATCGTGGAGCACAAGTTATCATTGCAACTCCAGGGCGTTTGTTGGATATGTTGAGCCGTAATATGCTCAAAGGTTTTGCACCTTCGACGGTTATTTTGGATGAAGCCGATGAGATGCTTGATATGGGCTTCTTAGATGATATTAATGAAATTTTTGGTTATTTGCCAGCAGAGCGCCAAACATTGTTATTTTCAGCAACTATGCCACAACCTATCAAACAACTAGCTCAACGTATCTTGGTAGATCCATTTTTTGCTTCTATTACTAAAACTGAAACAACTAATACTGATATCACTCAACAATATTATGTTATCGAAGAATCTGAGCGTGATGATGCGATTATCCGTTTGATGGATGCTGAAGATGCTAAAAAAACAGTTGTATTTTGTCGCACGAAAAAAGAAGTTGATCGTCTGAGTAATGTTCTATCAGCAGCAGGATATTCAGCAAAAGGTCTTCATGGAGATATGGAGCAGCGTCAACGTGAGAGTGTTATCAAAGGTGTTAAATCGGATGCATTTGATGTATTGATTGCAACAGATGTTGCGGCTCGCGGTTTACATATTGACGGTATTACTCATGTATTTAATTATCATATCCCATTTGACCCTGAGAGTTATGTTCACCGTATTGGTCGTACAGGGCGTGCTGGACAAAAAGGGGTTGCTATTACTTTAGTGACACCATTGGAGTTCAAAGAGCTTCAGCGTATTCGTCAAAAAGTAGGCACAACGATGGAGCATGCGTATATTCCAAGTAAAATGGATGTTAAAAACTCTCAAGTCAATCGTCTTTTGGCTGAAATCGAAAAGCAGCATGTATATGACGAAGCACACAAGGTTCTTGATTCACTCAAAGAAGATTTTGACCAAGAACAAATTGCCTATAAATTGATTTCATTGTTGATGGAGCGTAATACTGTAGCAGGTCCAAATCAAATTGGTATCGCAGCGGAACGTTTGGATAAAATCTTGAGTAATCTTGAGAGCCGTGGTGGGCATGGCGGCGGTGGAAATCGTGGTGGATACCGTGGTAACCGTAGTGGTGGTGGTTACCGTGGTAATAACGACCGTAACGGTGGCGGAGAACGTAGCTCATCAGGTGGCGGATACCGTGGTAACAATGATCGTAATACCGGTGGTGGTGATCGTGGTGATCGTTCGCGTAGCTTTAGTGGACAAAACCGCTCAGATAGCAGACCAAGAAGCTAACTTATTTTTTAATTCTTCTAAAAATGGCTCCATTGGAGCTATTATAATCTCCCCCTCTCTTTGTTTGACTCCCCACATTGGCTCCGGAAAATAGTTATCATGATTAAAGCGCGCCATGACATGCCAATGCACTCTAGGAAGCATATTACCAAATGAGGCTATATTGATTTTGTCCGGTTTGAAATATTCTAACATCTCTTTTTCGATGAGTTCCAAACAGCTCCAAATCATCTCTTTTTCAGGAGTCGAACAGTGAGAAAATTCTTTATGAGGGATATGGGTAAAAAGTTTGAGCCAAGGGATTTGACTCTCGTGAAGTTCAATGTAGATGAGAGAATTAGAATATATCATAATTAAAGACCTTGATAAAAAAGTCTTTTATTGTAGCTAAAGTGTTAGGTTATTTACCTTTTCCTGCAAAAGGAACTAGCGCACTTCCCCATGTCAATCCACCGCCAAAAGCATCCAAAAGCATTAGATCACCTTGCTGCAGGCGTCTTGATTCATAAATGTCATTGATTGCCATTGGTATAGAAGCGCCTGAGGTATTACCGTATTTCTCAACCGTTAATACAACTTGGGCTTCGTCAAGATTAAGAGCATCCCCGACTGCTTTGATGATACGGTAATTGGCTTGATGGGGGACAAAATGCTTAACAGTGGAAGCTTCAATCGAATTGTCTGCCAAAATAGAAACAACATCATTAGTGAGGGTTCGAACAGCTACTTTGAAGGTTTCATTCCCTTTCATTTGCATAAAACATGCGGTATGCTCGAGTGTGTCATGTATAGACCCACTGCCACCGTTAGGGGACATTAGTAGATCAGCATACGATCCATCCGAGCCTGTATGGATATCAATAATAGCATGTTCTTTATTGTCTGTAGCACTGATAATTGCGGCACCAGCTCCATCACCAAATAAGATACATGTTCCACGGTCGGTATAGTCAGTAATAGCACTGAGTTTTTCAGCACCTACGATGAGAATATTTTTTTTCATTCCCGATTCAATAAATGCCTTCGCAATGCTTAACGCATAGACAAAACCTGTACACGCAGCAGAGATATCAAAGGCAGTTACCTTTTGCAATCCCAATTTGTCCGCAATAATAGCAGCAGTGGAGGGCATACAAAAATAATCAGGTGAGATGGTGGCACAGATAATCATATCAATATCATTATGGGAAAGACCTGCACGTTCAATAGCTATTCTACAAGCATTAACACCCATATCACTTGTAGTTTCATTATCTGCCGCAATATGACGTTCTTTGATTCCTGTCCGCTTATAAATCCATTCATCACTGGTGTCTACCATGGTCTCTAGATCTGAATTAGTAAGGATTTTTTCTGGAACATAAGCTCCAATAGAGCAAAATGCTGCATACATGGTTACGACCTTTGTGCTTAACTAGGCTTGGTTTTTTAGTTCTTCAAGACGATTTTCAATATGGGTATTTACACCTGTATCAACATAGCTAATAGCTTGAAAGATGGCATTTTTAATTGCTTTTGAATTGCTTTTTCCGTGACTGACAATGGCACACCCTTTGATACCTACCAGTGGTGCTCCACCAATTTCAGCGTAGTCAATTTGTTTCTTGAGCAAACTAAATACTTTTCGCATTAGTAATGCTCCTGTAATAGCAATGGGAGATTTTCGAATATATTGTTTGATAAAATGGCTAATAGTAGAAGCAACTCCCTCGGAAGCTTTCAAGACAAGATTCCCGATAAATCCATCACAAACGATAACGTCACATGAGCCGTCAAAAATGTTATTTCCTTCAACATTTCCGATAAATCCTTGTTGTCCTTGGAGCAATTTGAAGGTTTCTTTGGTGATTTCATTACCTTTAGAGTCTTCTTCTCCATTCGCTAGAAGGCCTACTCGTGGGGAGCTAATCTTAAACATATCTTTGGCGTAATAGTAACCCATAATTCCAAATTGGAAGAGATGTTCAGGCTTACAATCAACATTTGCACCTGCATCCATCAAGATACTGCGCTTGCCATTTTTGGTAGGCATGGAAGTTACAAGGGCTGGACGTAAAACGTTTTTGAGACGTCCTAGTCGTAATGTAGCAAGCGTCATAGTAGCACCACTGTGACCTGCGCTGACAACCCCATCAGCTTCTCCGTTTCGTACTAATTCGACTGCTTTATAAATAGAACTCTCTTGTCGTTTTAGCGCATCTGTTGCTGCATCACCCATATCAATAACGTCGCTTGCTTCAACGATTAAAATTTTATCTTTATAGCCCTTGGGTAGCAAAGATAAAATCTCATCTTTTTTGCCAACCAAAATTGCTTCGAACTTTTTCTCTTTGAGAGCTTCTATGGTTCCATTTACAATTGGTTCGGGACCGAAATCCCCACCCATTGCATCAATTGCAATTTTGATCATCAATTATTTATACTCACCGGTAACTGGATTAGCGTAATGAGACAATTTGTATGTGCCATCTTTGTCTTTTACTGGACGAGCAAGAGAAACTTTGTAGTGTGTTCTACGTTTTGCTGCGCGAGTGTGACTCACTCTTCTTTTAGGTACTGCCATAGTAGTGATCCCTTTCTTTATAATTTAATATTACGCACTAAAACGAAAAAATCCGTTTTAGTGGCGGGGACAAATGTCCCTTGCATCCCGCTAAAGCTACAAAAGCTAAGCTTTTGAGAATTTTAGAGGCCGCACCTTAGCGCTTTGTTTTCTTTGTGTAGAAAGCCAAAGGCTTTGCGTTTGCTAGAACTCTTGATCTAATTCTTTGTGTTCACAGTCGGAACAGCAAAAATAATCACCTTTGATCAGCTCAAGTTCGGAAGCCAAAAGCTCCTCTATATTGATCATAGGAGTGGTAATTTCCACAATATCAAGCTCATCTTGATTCTCACTTACGATACCATCTGAGATATAAAAAGAGACCTCTTCGTTGAGGATTTTTTCTATATCATCAGCACATATGTCGCAAGGTAATAAGATGCTTCCTGTTATTGTACCGTTTAATTGCCCAATTTTCCCTTTTTTATGAGTTAGTGTCCCTTTAAAAAAAGTTTTATCAACACAAACCTCAAAATCTAATGGTATTGAATTGAGCTGTTTAAACGGTATAAGAGTCATTTAGGAGATCTCGCGACCCGAAAAGAAAAATGCGATTTCGTTGTTTGCATTTTCAACAGAATCACTTCCGTGTACAGCATTCGCATCGATATTTTCAGCAAAATCTGCACGAATAGTACCAGACTCAGCTTCTTTAGGGTTAGTTGCACCCATTAAATCACGGTTACGTTGAACAGCATTTTCGCCTTCAAGAACAGTAATAACAACAGGACCGCTTACCATGAAATCAACAAGGTCGTTGAAAAAAGGACGTGCAGCGTGTACTGCATAAAAAGCTTCCGCATCTTGACGGCTAAGCTGAACTTTTTTGGTTGCTGCGATTTTAAGACCATCTGTCTCAAAACGATCCAAAATTTTTCCAATGACACCTTTTGCTACAGCGTCTGGTTTGATGATTGATAATGTTTGTTCCATCAATGGCTCCTGTTTTTTTGTAAAATAGAGCGGAATTATAGCAGAAAAATTATTTGAGTAATATTAAAGGTATTAGAAGGTGAAGAAATTTGAGAGAAGACTCTCTCAAATTGTTATTTAGTCAACAACGTTGGCTTTTGAAGAACGCATATCGCTAGTGATATCATCACGGTGTGCTGGACTTGCACCGATTTCATCCCAAGTAATACAACCCTCAGTAGGACAAGCAGTTGCACATGCAGGAGCATCATGATGCCCAACACATTCAACACATTTATCAGCATAAACGTAGTAAATTTCTTCACCCGTTGGGTTATCATCCTCGTCTACGATTGCTTCTACTGGACACTCGTCGATACAAGCGCCACAGTTAATACAGGTATCATTAATAACTACTGCCATGATTTCTCCTCAAATTATAAATATAAGTAACTATAACAGAAGAATTTTAAAGGTAGCTAAAAAGTAAGGGATATTTTCAATTTTTTTGTTAGTGTGTTACCACTTTGTCATTGAGTGTTAATGACGCAGTAGTAAGGATGAATTTTAGAGCTTTAGGTAGGCTTTAATCGCATCAGCTTTATCGGTTTTTTCCCATGTAAATTCAGGGAGTTCACGTCCAAAGTGACCATATGCTGCTGTTTTTCGATAAATAGGGCGCAACAAATCTAAAGATTCAATGATCCCACGTGGTGTTAAGTCAAACAAATCTTTTACGCAGGCTTCGATTTGCTCTTCACTAACCACAGCAGTTCCGTGTGTGTTTACCATGATAGAAATAGGATGAACAACACCAATAGCATAGGAAACTTGAATAGTTGCACGTTCACACGCACCTGAAGCTACCAAGTTTTTAGCAACATAGCGTGCAGCGTAAGCAGCTGAACGGTCAACCTTAGTAGGATCTTTGCCACTAAAAGCTCCACCACCATGAGGACATGCTCCACCGTACGTATCAACGATAATCTTACGTCCTGTAAGACCCGCATCACCTTGTGGTCCTCCAATGACAAATTTACCTGTGGGATTGATGTGGTAGATAATATTGGTGGCACGTAAACTTTCAGGTATGACATACTCAATGACTTCACGAATAACATCCGCATGGAGTTTTTCTTGAGAAACATCCGGAGCGTGTTGAGTTGAGACAACAACAGTTTCAACGGATACAGGTTTATCGTCAACATAACGAATACTGACTTGAGTTTTTCCATCAGGACGTAAATAAGGGATAATTCCCTCTTTTCGTACAAACGCCAAACGTTCCGCCAAACGATGGGATAGGTGAATAGGTAGAGGCATAAGTACTTCAGTTTCACGGCAGGCGTATCCAAACATAAGTCCTTGATCGCCAGCCCCAATTTCGCCATTTTCTTGATCAACACCTTGATTGATGTCTGGAGATTGTTCCCCAATACCGTTCAAGACGGCAGCGGAACGATAATCAAAACCGTAGGTGGCATCAGTATAGCCGATTTCACGAACAACTTGACGTGCGATCTCTTGCATTGGAGCGTATGCGGTGGTCTTAAGTTCACCCGCAATGACACAAAAACCATTGGAAACGAGGGTTTCACAGGCAACACGTGCTTTGGTATCACGCTCGATGATATAATCCAAAATAGCGTCTGAAATCTGATCTGCCATTTTGTCGGGATGGCCTTCGGTGACGGATTCAGAGGTAAATATGTACTCTTTTGGCATAAGTGTCCTTAGATAAAAAATTGAAATTTTTGTGATTATGCGGATTATAGCGTACAGATACCTCAAAAATTCTCAAAAACTTTTAGTTATTTGTAGCTTTAGGGGATTGCAAAGGACTTTAGTCCTTGCCATCGAAACGGATGCATTCGTTTCGATGTTTGAAATTATATTTTCAAAAAATTGCTTTCCCAAAAAAATTCAATCCAATCGGTGGCTTCGTATAATGAAAAATTGGGCTGCATGAGGGCAGTTGATTTAGTGAAAAGTGTTGCACATTTAAACTCTTTGTCGGGATATTTCTGCGTGAAAAAAGGGATTAGAGCATGAAGTGTTTGTCCGCTATCAGCGATATCATCTACAATTAATACGCGGTTAGAGTGTTGTAAATCAGACGTATCAAAAATAGTCAAAGCAGACTGTTCTTTGGAGTCATTGTAGCTAACACAACGGATACTTTGAAGATTACGAACATTTAAGTTCATGCACAAAGCATGTGAGAGCATCATTCCACCTCGCGCAATAGCGATGATAGTATCTGGCTCGAAGGATTCGCAAAGAGTTGCAAGCTTAGGAATATCGTTGGTAAATTGGTCAAAATTATAATGTATCATGATGAAATCATACCCTAAGTGCAATTGCGCTATAATGAAGAACTTGATTTATAAGGGCACTTAATGCAAAAATTAGCCATTATTGGTAAACCAAATGTCGGCAAAAGCTCACTGTTTAATCGCCTGCTTAAACAGCGTGATGCGATTACTTCAGAGCAAGCAGGGACTACTCGAGATGTTAAAAAACGTATTGCTGTGATTGTCAACAAAGAAGTAGAGATTCTTGATACCGGCGGACTTGATGAGGGGTGTGAACTTTTTGATCGTATCAAAGAAAAATCTCTTGAAGCTGCCTATAAAGCAGATATTATCCTTTATATGGTGGACGGGAAAAGTTTGCCTGAAGAGGACGATAAAAAGCTTTTTTATGAACTTGAATCCATGGGAAAATCGGTAGCATTGGTTGTTAATAAAATTGACAATGACAAGATGCAAGAGAAGCTTTGGGAATATTTTGAGTTTGGAACGAACAATATTTTTGGTATTTCTGTCGCACATAATCGTTCACTATTACCATTGCTTAATTGGGTAGCATCGGTTCTTCCAGAATCTGCTATTGTTAAGGACGAAGAAGAACAAGAGAGCGAAGACGTGGATGCTATGGATGGATTTGATTCGTTTGTGGATGCGTATGACGATGAAGAGCTTGATGACGATGAAGTATTCGATGAGGATGACGAAGACGATGATGGCGAGATGAGCGATGATCTTGCTGAAATGGAAGAAGCATTTAAAGGTTTGGTCAAAGAGTATGAGCCTGGAGATGCGGACAAGATGAAAGTAGCGATTATCGGACGTGTTAACGTCGGAAAAAGCTCATTACTTAACGCATTATTAGGTGAGGAGCGTTCTGTAGTCAGTTCGGTTGCGGGTACCACGATTGATCCGATTGATGAAATGGTAGAGCATGAGGGTAAAGAGATTACCTTTATCGATACGGCAGGGATTCGTAAACGGGGCAAGATTTTGGGTATTGAAAAATACGCTCTTATGCGCACCGAAGAGATGCTTGAAAAAGCGGATATTGCATTACTGGTGCTGGACGCATCTCAGCCATTTATGGATTT
>CAMBHX010000022.1 GCA_945867285.1 Sulfuricurvum sp. IAE1 | reverse complement strand
TGTACAACTTCTTTTATCCTGATAGTGACGTAAAAACATAATTTTCAGCGAAAACAAGGTACACTATCTTAAAATAGTAACTTTAGGTGAAGCGGACAAGGAGTGGATGTGGATTTAACGGTTATTTTAGGTCTAGTGATAGCGATCGCCTCTATTAGTACAGGTGATATTATCGACGGTGGAAATCCTCTCCATATTATTCATATTGCGTCGTTGATTGTTATTTTTCCAACAACCATGGCTGCTGCGGCAGTTGCAACAGATGGGGAGTTTGTAAAAGGTGCATTCAAAAATTTAGGGATGGTGTTTAAGAAATCTCCAGTGAATCTTGAAGAGCGTATTAAGGAGTTGGTTGATTTGGCACTTATGGCACGTCGAGATGGGTTGTTGTCTTTGGAAAAAAGAGTCTCAGAATTGGATAATGAGTTTTTGAAGCAGGGACTTAGTATGGCGGTTGATGGCAATGAAATTGACACGATTGAAGCTACTCTTGAAGCCGTTATTGAAGAGACGGAACACTATTATCATGGATGTGGTCATTATTGGATTTTGGCAGGAGAGACTTCACCTGTTATGGGACTTATTGGAGCCGTTTTGGGACTAATATTGGCACTCCAAAAACTTGATAATCCTGCTGAAATGGCTGCTGGTATTGCTGGGGCATTTACAGCAACTGTAACAGGGATTTTCTCATCATATGTTTTACTTGGGCCATGGGGACGTAAGATGATTGCTAAATCACACCACATAGTCAAAGAACAAAAAGTGATGCTTGTTGGGATTATTGGAATTGTTCATGGAGATAACCCTAGAACACTTGAAGCTAAATTACTTAACTATCTCTCCCCTGCGGAAGAGAAGCATAGTCAATTTACGTAATGAGACGTTAGAATGGGAAAAAAGAAATCAAAAGCGTGTCCTCAATGTGAAGTATGTGAAAAATGGGCGGTACCCACAGCAGACTTTTTTAGTCTTTTATTGGCATTATTTATAGCATTGTATGCCCTTGCGTCAGTCAATAAAGAAAAAATGCGTGCTATTAAAGAAGAATTTGTCAAAATTTATGATTATGCTCCAGCTCCTGAAGAGATTAGCCCCGTCACCCCAATGGATCCTGCTACTCCTGAAAATCCTTCGGAGCAAAGTAGTGGAAAGATGCCAGTAGCCAATGGTGGTGCGGTGCTTGAAACCAATCCATCCCAAAATGATGGTAAGACTGACCCTAGTAGTAGTCAAGATGAACAAATGCAAAATGTTTCCGTAGGGGAGGGGGCATTGGATCAGAGTATGGATGGAGTATTGTTAAAGCTTCCTGCAACCATCCCTTTTCGAGGTTCTAATGCAACATTGGATGATGAGGAGATGCATCGGTTTGTTAGACGGGTTGCAGATATTATTAAAACCCTTCCTTCAACAGTAGATATTTCCGTGCGTGGTTATACAGACAATCAGCTTCTTCCCAAGGGTTCTTCGTATGGTGATAATTTGGAGCTCTCGCAGGCAAGAGCTTCTAATGTGGTACGTGAATTGACACAGTATGGAGTCGATCCAATGCGACTATCAAGTGCAGGATTTGGTGCTGCTAAGCCAATAGCATCTAACAACGTTGAAGGGAATCGTGCCAAAAATAGGCGTGTTGAGTTTTATATGTTTGTGTCTAATGACAAAAAACTTGATCAAGAGACGCAAAAAAACGTCCTTGATTCGATGGCAAAGTTGTCAAAATGATTACGGAAGTAGCGTAGCTTTGATAATTTTTTGCGTTTGAAGAGGCTTGTCCCCACCATTTTGGCCATTAGTTTGAACATTATTAAGTTTGCCTAGAGCATCAGCTCCTTTGATTACTTTTCCAAAAATAGTATGGTATCCATTGAGCCAAGGAGTAGGTGCAGTGGTGATAAAAAATTGACTCCCATTAGTACGAGGGCCAGAATTAGCCATTGCTAAAATCCCACTGCTGTTAAAAACAATACCTGATTTAAATTCATCTTTGAATGGTTTTTTCCAAATAGACTCTCCACCCATACCTGAACCAGTGGGATCTCCTCCTTGTACCATGAAGTTTTTGATGATACGATGAAATACTAAACCATTGTAATAGCCATTTTTGACATGAGTGGTGAAATTTTCAACAGCTAGGGGGGCAATATCTTCATAGAGCTCAAAAACAATTTCACCTTGAGTAGTTTGTAAGGAGACTTGTGGATGAGCTCCAAAAACATAAGAGCTTAGCAGTAACGCTAAAAGTGTGTGACGCATAGTAGAATTTCCTTTGAATTATAAGATGGATGAGGTTAATATTGCACTAGAGATTAGTGTAATATTTTTAGAACTTCGCGATAAGGCGATTTTGTACTCTTTAGATTCTACATCAATATTAATAACAAAACAATAATCAACGCAAATACCTAATACGTTAAGAGGCTTTGAGAGGGTGATTGAATCAATGTTTTGATATTGTAAACTAAAAGCAGTAGTAATGACTGATGATTCGATGTGTAAATGTTCATCGATAGCTTTTTTATAGCGGGCTATTTCTTCATCACTCTCAAGGAGAATAAGCATAAGAGAAGATGGACGTGTTTGTATTATTTTTCTTATTTCTGTTAGCAGTGTAGATAACTCTTCGTTAGATTCAGTACAATGGATAGTTTTTATTATAGGTATTCGATAGACTTGAGTTAGATGATGGCTGTGCTCATCATAGGCTGAATTTGATGTTGAGATAATTACCATTTGCCTTTGTAGTTCTTTGTTGAGGGAGTTCATAAAGAGTGCATTAGTCGTATCAAGGTCATCGTATACTATTAATGAAATGTCCTTTGATAGAGTATTGAGAGTAATCGTTTTTTCAGGTATTGGTGGGCTTAAAAATTGTATTCTAGAGTAATTTAGTGTAATTGCAGAGAACTCACATATCGCTATTAGTTCTTTACGTAGAAGTTCACCACTTAATACGGTTGGAGTAATGATGGCGACTTTGATATCATTGTGTAAGAGTGAATGTAGAACCTTACGAATCAATACAGTACTTTTTCCAGTAGCGAAATCGCCACTGAGTATCGTGATACTTTTATCGACTATAGGGGCATTTAAAAAAGCTTGTTGTTGAGCTGATAAAAATGCTCCAAAAGGGTTGTTTTTGCTAGGCAAAAGGAGACTATGTGCTTGGAGTGAACCTAAGATCTTAAGCTTTGAATAGGATTTTTTTTGGTACGAAGATAGAGAAAATAATTTCTCCTGAATAATTTTAATATCATTATCTGCAAAAATCAATCTCTCCTTAGATAAAAGCCGATGGAAGGATGTATCAAGTTTATCAAAGTCTGATTCATAAAGATTCTCCATCCAAAAAAAACGCTCAATGGGAGTAGAATCAAAGGATAAAACATCTTCAAGCTTTTGATGTAGTGCTGCTTGTATTATTTTTAGGTGGGTGGTAGAACTTTTTTTTGTGGAAGATTCTACCTTTGCCCCTTTGAGTTGGGCTGCTGTCCAAGATATTTTTTCACCAAAATATAAACCATGATGAGGAAGAAAAATGAGGAGATCAATAATAAGTGCATTATCGTAGTGAAAGAGAGTAAAGTTGGATAAATAGACCCCTTTAGACTTTAAAATAGCGTATTCCAATATATTAACAGATTGTTTGAATGTAACAGACTTATATGAACTCTCTGAGACTCTATGAAAACAGGATTTAAAAAAGTGTGTTACAAATGAGAACAAAATAACAAACTCCGCACGTATATTCAATATGTTTGCTAATTATAGCTCATTTCTATTCTATGAAAAATTAAGGATTGTGAAGAGATAAACAGCCCAAAGAAAATACCTTTGAGCATTTAGAGAAGTTATTTTGCAGCAGCAACACTGTCTTTGAGGCTTTTGCCTGGTTTGAATTTAGGAACCATTTTATCAGCAGTGCTATAAGTTTTACTAGTACCTGGAACTTTACCACTTTTACCTTTTTGAAGTGATGCAGCAAAATTGCCAAAACCAACCAATGATACTTCTTCATTTGCAACAAGAGCAGCTGTTACCGCTTCGGTAAATGCTTTAATAGCAGTATCTGCTTCAACTTTGGTTTTGTAACCACCACTTTTTTGTACCAACTCAACGAATTGTGCTTTATTCATATTAAATGTCCTTGGATAAAGTTTCTGTGAATTCGTTTAATTTCCTAATTCTAGGCAAACTGGAAGCTAAAAACGATTCTAACGCGAATACTTTAGTATCTCTTAGCTTAATGTTTTCTTGTTTTTTAGATTTTTAATCTCTTTTTTTTTAAAAATGTAATTTTTGTTCTAATTATTTGTTTCTTTATCGTATTATAGGGGTTTTTTCATTTAATTAGTCTATTTAATTATTTAAGATTACAAAAGATCTGTATAATCGTATTTAGATAAATCAACGTAAAAGGTACCTTCTTTTTGGATAATACGGATATCACTGCCATATCGAGCTGTAAATCGATTACGGATTATTTTGCGTTCTTCACTCCCAATTCCTATGAATTTTAAATACCTCTTGAGTTCTAAGAGACCATTTTGATTGAGCGTGATTGAAGGTTCCGGCTGGGAAACATCTACATCATGAACTGCTGTTTTGGGTGCAAGAGCTAGCTTGCTACTTAAAACTTCTAAAATATTTTTGAGTTGTTCATCTTTTGAGATATAGATTTCTTCAATACGATTACGCTCTTCAATGAGCATTTGCTCTTTATTGTCTATAAGCTTATCTATTTTAGCTTCAAGCTCTTTAATTTTGAGCTTAAGGTGATGATTCTCTTTTTGATATAATGAAATAATAATACCAACATTGCTTTTTGCAATAGTTGGGGGAGAGGATTGAGGTTTTGAAGTTTCGTACTGGCTGTTTTTTTGTTCAGCGCTCAGAGTATTATGTGGTACAACAATATAGATAGTCCCATTTTGAATGATACTGTTGAGCTTTTTTGTCTTGAGTTTGTTATGAATCATTTCATGTGAAATTTTAAATACTTTGGCGTATTCGTCAATGCTAAAGTGCACAAGGACTCCTTTTAGTAGTAACCACCCAGTCTGTTTTTCGTGGAGGAATGATTCCATCTTGACGCATTCAGATAGGATAGCCTTCTCAGGTCATTGTAATCAAATCAACCTCTTAAGATGCTTAGATTAGATTTTAGTAACTAATTTATGATACCATGGCTCATCAAGAATCATTCAAAACAATTGGAGAGAACATGCAAAAACGGACTAAAATTTTGGCAACCGTGGGACCTTCGTCACATAGTGTAGAAGTATTATCAGAAATGATACATGCTGGGGTCAATGTATTTCGTTTGAATTTCTCTCATGGGACTCATGAATATCATTCAGAAGTTCTACTTAATATCCGTCAGGCAATGGCTCGAACAAATAGTATTGTTGGTATTTTACAAGATATTAGTGGTCCTAAAATTCGTATAGGACAGATTGCAGAAGATTTTCATCTCCAGCCTAATGATATGATTGATTTTTATTCTGAGAACATTGAGGGTAGTTGTGTGGAACCGCATCATTACAAAGTTTCCATTAATCAAAGTAATATTATTCGATTGCTTAATATTGGTGATAGTATTTATTTATGTGATGGAGCCATTAAAGGTCGTGTTGTGGCATTATATGATGATTATGTACGTGTTGAGATTCTTAATCGTGGAAAACTAAGCTCACGAAAGGGGGTTAATTTTCCTAATACCTCATTAGGGATTGATGTTTTAACACCCAAAGATCGACTGGATATGGCGTGGGGCATTGAGAATGGTGTTGATTTTATGGCGATTTCATTCGTTCAAAATGCTATGGATATGATACGTTCACGAGAACTGATTGCTTCACTTGGTGGAGAAGTACAGTTGTTTGCCAAAATAGAAAAATTTGATGCCGTTGAAAATATTGATGAAATATTGGAGGTATGCGATGGCTTGATGGTGGCTCGTGGTGACTTAGGAATAGAACTCCCCTATTATCAAGTCCCAACGATTCAAAAAATGTTGATACGCAAAGCCAATGCAGTTTCAAAGCCTGTGATTACTGCCACGCAAATGTTGTTATCAATGACAGAAAAAGAGACAGCAACTCGTGCGGAAATTAGTGACGTTGCTAATGCAGTTTTGGATGGAACGGATGCAGTAATGCTCTCAGAAGAATCAGCAGTAGGCCACAATCCTGTGTTGGTAGTGGAAACAATGGTTAATACAATACGTTCCATTGAAGAGATATATCCCTTTGATAAATTTGAACAATTTGTTCCCAATGATTCTATGGATGTGATCAACGAATCAGCTGTAAGACTGGGAGACGCGTTGAGTGCTTCAGGTATTATTGCGATGACAACATCAGGACAATCAGTCAAAAAACTCGCACGTTATCGTCCAAAAATGTCCATATATGCAGCAGCGCATGAAGAGAGAGTAGCTAGACTTTTGACGATGGTGTGGGGAGTTATTCCTGCATACCTGACGACTAGTGGAAAGCTTGAAGAGAGGATGTGTGACATTATTTCCCATGGATTACGATGTGGTATTATCAATAAAAAGCAAACCTATATTTTTACGGCTGGTGATCCTGTTGGGGTGAAGGGTACGACGAATGTTATTCGTATTTTGAGAGAACATGAATTGGATTTTTTTGGTTCTAAAGAAGTTCTTTGCTCCGAAAGCCAAAGGGCGCTATAATACGTTTTATGAAAACAGATACTTTATTTACTCAGCCTATTTCTAAACAATTTGAATTTGATGAGGAGGTTGCCGCAGTTTTTGATGATATGTTGAGCCGTTCGGTCCCTTTTTACAAAGAGTCTCAGAAGTTGACCACGCGATTTTGTCTCAATAATCTCAACAATGGTGATAGGGTAATTGATTTAGGTTCCTCTACAGCGACACAGCTTCTGGAGATAGAGCGAGGATCAAAAGGAATCTCTATTGAACTTATAGGCGTAGACAATTCATCCGCCATGATAGCCCATGCTCGTAAAAAAATCGAAGCGTATCATTCAAACGTACAGTTGGTTGAGGGAGATATTTTGGAATATCCTTTTGGAAAAACCAAGGCGATTATTTGCAACTATACGCTCCAGTTTATCCGTCCGATGATGCGTGAGGCATTAGTGCAAAAAATATACGATTCATTGGAAAGTACGGGTGTTTTTATCTTTAGTGAAAAAGTATTGAGTCAAAATCCTGCGCTTAACAAGCAACTCATTGACTGTTATTATGATTATAAAAAAGAGCAAGGCTATAGTGAATACGAAATCGTTCAGAAACGCGAAGCTTTGGAAAATGTGTTAATACCCTATACTGTTGATGAGAACAAAGGAATGGTCAAAAAATGTGGATTTAGCAACTGTGATGTATTGTTTTCGTGGGCAAATTTTGCCACATTTATTGCGACCAAATAGTTAAAATAATTCTCAAAAATGCTATTGTTTCTAGCTTACAATTTACATACTTTTCGAAGCTCTTTAGAAATTTAGCCCCGTATCAGAGCGTTTTTAGCAGTATCATACTATTGTTTAATCTCTCTGTATTCAAGTATATTTGGGTCACATTTTTTGTGATAATACCCTTGAGCATCATAGTACTCTTCACAATCGTTATAGTAGCGTATACTGACACCACGCTCGTTGAAGCACCCCGTAAATCCGACAGCTAGGAATAAAAAAAGCCAATGATATTTCATAGGGTGATTGTACCTTATCGTGGTTTAAAACTCTCTCTAGTCTTGCAATAAGGTTGTAAAAAACATTGATCATCGCATTTGGGGTTTTTGGCGGTACAGATATAGCGTCCAAAAAGAACCATCCCTTGATGGAGTTGATGAAGATTAGTTTTAAATTTTTTAACCAAAGTAGCTTCTGTAGTCGCAGGAGTTAAATCGTCGCTTAACCCTAATCGATGACTAACACGAAAAACATGGGTGTCGACGGCCATGAGATTGGCTTGTGTGTATTCAATTAGGACAACATGTGCTGTTTTTTGTCCTACACCTGCGAGAGTAATAAGCTCTTTTTCTTCCAGAGGAACTTCACCATCATATACCTCAACTAGGCGTTTTGCCATAGCAATAAGATTAATAGCTTTGTTGTTAAAAAAGGAACATGTATTGATGATTTTTTTAACATCGTTTAATTGAGCATTACAAAGTGTATGAGGATTCGGATAGGCTGCAAATAGCTCAGGAGTGATCAGATTAACTCTTTTATCAGTACATTGTGCTGAGAGCGCAACAGCAATAACTAACTCGTATGCGTTAGAATAATTAAGTTCGGTTACAGCCTCACCATAGCGTTCTATGAGGGCAGTCTTGATATAGTCAATTTCTATTTTGGTTGCTTTTTTCATAAAAACCTAATAATCTGTTTTTTACATTATATCGTAAAAGGGACGAGTTCGTTTTAGTGTGTAACATCCATTAAAAATAGTGGTTTAGCGACGAAAAATATCTAACATTTAATATCGATTAATTTATATATGTTATTCTTCTGCATTAGGTTATAATTCGGTTTATGAAGAGTAAGGGATAATATGAAACAAAAATTTATGTTTTTGGCATTAGGAGTTTTGGTAAGTGCAACATGGGTAGGTGCTGCCATCGTAGCAACGGTTAATGGTTCAGAGATTACATCGGATGAAGTCAATAGAGTCCTTATGGAAGGGACGCAAGGACGGTTTGACTCACTTGAATCTTCCAAACAAAATGAATTGCGTCAGCGTATTATTGAAGGAATGGTCACACAAAAGCTGATCTATGATGATGCTGTAAAAACAGGTATTTTGGATTCGAAAGAGCATAGGATTGAGTTTCAAAAACTCGTAGAGCGAATGAAAATCCAACTTGCAGCCAAAGAATGGGAGATGCAACAGTTTAAGACCATTCAAGTCGATGCTAGAGAAGTTCGGGATTATTATGATAAAAATGCTGATGAGTTTGTGGATAAAGAAAAAATCCATGCTCGTCATATCTTGGTCAAATCAAAAGATGATGCTGAAGATATTATAAGAGGCTTCAGAGGTCTGGGTGGAGATAAATTAAAATCCGAATTTATTTCTCTCGCTAAATCAAAATCAACAGGACCCAGTGCTGCCAAAGGTGGAGAGTTGGGTTATGTGGCACGTGACCAAATGGTAAAACCATTTAATGATGCACTGTTTGCCATGAAAGTAGGAACAGTTTCAGTAGAACCTGTACAAACACAATTTGGGTACCATGTAATTTATGCAGAAGAGAAAAAGCCTGCACGAAAAGCAAGTTTTGATGAGGTTAAGAATTTTGTCGAAAATAAGTTGAAAATGGAAAAGTTCAAAGCAGTTATGGAGAAAAAAATGGCTGTACTGAAATCAAAAGCTAAAATTACCTACTCAAAATAATAGATTCCCCGTATCGAATAGTGGACCTCAAAAAAGTCCTTCTACCCCTATGGGGTATAACGAAGCTATTTAGTTTCTATCAATAGCATTCAAATCTTCAAACGCTAATTTCACTCGATTTACCAATGTTTTTTGTCCGTCACGTAACCATTTTCGTGGATCGTAATATTTTTTGTTGGGTTTATCGTCACCCTCAGGGTTTCCAATTTGTCCTTGTAAATAGCCTTTATATTTTTCATAATAATCTTTTACTCCCTCCCATGTTGCCCATTGGGTATCAGTGTCGATGTTCATTTTGATAACGCCATAACTGATCGCTTCACGAATCTCGCCAAGGGTAGACCCTGATCCTCCGTGGAAAACAAAATTGACAGGTTTGTCCGATGCAGTACCAAATTTTTCGTGGATGTATTTTTGTGAATTGTCCAAGATACTAGGCGTTAAAATAACGTTACCAGGTTTATAGACCCCATGCACGTTTCCAAAAGAGGCGGCAATGGTGAAGTTTTTACTAACAGCACTTAGCTTTTCGTAGGCGTATGCCACATCTTCAGGTTGGGTATAGAGTAGGGAGTTGTCGATATTGGTATTATCAACGCCGTCTTCTTCACCACCTGTGACTCCTAGCTCGATTTCGAGTGTCATTCCGATCTTGGACATACGTTTTAGATAGTCTACACACGTTGCAACATTTTCCTCCAGACTCTCTTCGGAGAGGTCAAGCATATGAGAGCTAAAAAGTGGTTTTCCGTATTGTGCAAAATGTTTTTCTCCTGCATCCAGGAGGGCATCAATCCATGGCAGGAGATGACGTGCAGCATGATCCGTATGAAGAATGACAGGAAGTTCGTAAGCCTGGGCCATCATATGTACGTGAGTAGCTCCGCTGATAGCACCAGCAATAGCAGCTTTCTCGTCTTTGTTATCAAGACCTTTTCCTGCATAATAGCTTGCTCCTCCATTGGAGAACTGAATAATAACGGGAGAGTTAACAAGTTTTGCCGCCTCTAAAACGCCGTTCACGGAGTCAGAATTTACAACATTGACCGCTGGAAGGGCAAACCCTTCTTCTTTGGCAATAGCAAAAAGAGTGTTTAAATCGTCACCGAATACAACGCCTGGTTTAATCGAGTCAAGAATACGCTTAGACATGGATACCTCTGGTAAATAAATATGGACTATTATAGCCAATACGCCCCAATATGCCCTTTATGTATGGTAAAATAAAGACGATATTGTTGAAATAACCATCAAGAGGAAGCCGTTGAAGTTAATATTTTTAATGTTTTTTTGGAGTACTTTGGTGTGGGCTCAAGAGGTTGCACCCTTTTATTCACTGATGGAGCCTTTGGCAAAAAACTCCTATAAACTTTTATTTTTAAACGAATTATTTTTAGATATGCCACAAAACTCAATGGTAAGTCGTTTTTGTACAGATGTAAATGAAACTGTAGCCATGGGAAAAGCCTTAGGTAAAAAGCCCAATAGTGAGCAGCTCTCACGTTATCTGCAAAAACTTCGTACATTGGAAAAACGCCAAGATGAGATTTATCGAGTCTATCAGCAATCACTTTTGAGTGCCATTGAAACGAAAAACAAACCTAAGTTTGAACATTTGGCTATATTAGAATTAGAGCCTTTACATAAACCTCGTGTACGAAGTGACGCGATTGCTTTTTATAAAAAGAATTTTGATAAAAATGCGATTAAAAACTTGGATAATTTATGCCAAGAAGAGATTTTGGAAGTCAAAAGTATTGCGTATGCGGCCGAACAGGAAAAAGCGTATGAAGAACATTTAAAGACATTAAAGCGTTCGGATGTGTCGAAGATCAAGAGAGGAGTTAAAATTGGATCTAAGAATAGTGTTCTAGTGATTGAAGAACGAGCACCAAATGGCGATATCGTATTCAAAGCAGAAAATATGAATCCCTTTTTAGTGACACTTTCGCTGGATTTTGATCGTTTAGAAAATCTTCGCTCTAATCAAAAGATCCCATTGTATGTAGAATTAGCAGGATATGGAAAAAAAGAAATCGTCCGATTGTCTACTATTGGTAAAGGGATGGAAGTTTTTCACACTGCAACATATGGATGGGTAAAAGGATCGGCATTTGCGATGCATGATGATAATTATCTCTATGGGTTGCCTTTTGCCAAAGGCTCTTCCGTACGTGTGTCGCAAGGGTATAATGGTGGGCTTTCACATCGTGGACTTTCAGCGTATGCGATTGATTTTCCTCTCTCTATAGGGACTCCCATTTATGCTGCACGAGAGGGAGATGTCGTTGGTATTGATGTGAGTAGTAACTTAGGTGGTGCGAGCCCTGAGTATCGTCCTTATATGAATTATGTCAATATACGTCATAGTGATGGGACATTGGGAAATTATTATCATCTTAAACAGGGTGGATCAGCAGTAAAAATTGGTGACAAGGTAAAAAAAGGGCAATTGATCGCTTACTCAGGAAATACAGGTTATACAACAGCTCCTCATTTACATTTTAGTGTGAGTAAGGTCGATCCCATCTCGATGCGTCTCCCGATTAATTTACCAATTAAGATTCAAACTTTACAGGGAATTGTAACAAATCCGCATGAAGGTGAATATTATACGGTACAATAAGCTCATAAAGTTAGAATGGATGGAGTGGATAAAGATGCTAGATACGGTTAAATCGAAAGTTATTTTTTCTACACTGGTTTTGGCCGCCTTGAGTTTAGGTGCAATATATAGTTATTTAAGTGTGACTTTTCATGATTTTTCTAATGCAACGGCTAAGCGTTCATTGGATATGTTAAGTCAGTCGATTTTTCAGACATTGACACAAAGTATGTTGGCAGGTGATCCTAAAGTGGTTGCTCAAAGTATTGAGCATGCCAAAGGAATTGATGGTATTACGGATATAACAATAGAGCGTTCTAAAGCTGTGGATGAACTTTTTGGAGCGCATGGGTCTTCAAGTGATGATTTATTGATTAAAAAAATATTTGAAACAAAAAAATCAGAGATTGTTGAGAGTGATAAATCGGGTCACACTATTCGTTTACTTCAACCACTTGTAGCTGAAGATAAATGTCTCTCTTGTCATACCAATGTTGAGTCTGGAGACATTCTTGGAATTATGGATTTGGTGATATCGTTAGAAAAAAATGATGAAGGTATTGCTAAGACACAAAATGTTTTATTAATAGCACTTGGTATTGCTGTTGTTATTTTTGTAGTGATATTAAATATCTTTTTTGGTAAAGAAGTACTATTGCCATTAAATGAATTGCGTATTAGAATTGCTGAGTTGGTTAGTGGAGATAAAGATTTGACAAAGCGACTTGAGATACGCAAAAAAGATGAATTTTCGCAAGCAGCATCTGCTGTTAACAATTTTGTATCTATGGTGCAAGAAACGATTAATGAAGTTAAATTGTTGGGAAAACAAAACGAAATGATTGCGTCAACTATTACTCAAGCGACACAAAATATTTTAACTGGAGTGGAGAAAGAGCGTTTAATCGTTGAAGCAACAACCCAAAAGAGTCATTCTATTAAGCAAATACTTTCTACAGCTATGACGATTTCGGAGCAGACTCAGCGTAATATTTCAAATTCTAATGATGAGCTATTGAGTGCAAAAGATGCGCTTGATCGTCTTGTTAGTGAAGTGGAAGGGTATATTGAAACAGAAAATGATACGTCATCACGATTGATAGGACTTCGTCAAGATGCTCAGCAAGTTAAAAGTGTTCTTGGTGTGATAAAAGATATTGCAGATCAAACTAATCTTTTGGCATTGAATGCAGCTATTGAGGCAGCTCGTGCTGGTGAGCACGGACGAGGGTTTGCTGTTGTAGCAGATGAAGTACGAAAGCTTGCAGAGAGAACACAAAAAAGTTTAACAGAAATTGAGGTAAATGTTGGAACTATTGTTCAATCAATTAATGACGTAAGTGATACGATTAGTGAAAATGCAATGAATATGAATGGATTGACAACGATATCACTTGAGGTGGAATCAAAAATTTCAACTACATCCCAAGAAATGAAAAACTCCGTTTTGGTTGCAAAAAAATCATACATTGATTCGATTGAAATGGTAGAGAATATTGAGTGGATTATTGATAAAATATCACAAATTAATGACGTATCGAAATCCAATCAAAAAAGTGTTGAAAATATTGAGGGAGATTCTGAAAAACTTTTAAATGTAGCTCAATCATTGCAAGCGCGTATTAATGAATTTAAAAGCTAAGTCTACTAAGTTAATGCATGATATGATTACACTTTTAATAATTTATAATTTTGGTGTGTCATGAAGAATATTGTGTTGATTGGATTTATGGGGGTAGGTAAGGGTTCGGTAGCAAGAGCCATGATGAAGCATTCAAAAATGGTGGTACTTGATACTGATGATATTATTGAAAGTTTGGAAAATCGTACTGTTAAAAAAATTTTTGCCGACAAGGGTGAAGAGTATTTTAGAGCCTTAGAACGTAAAATCGGACGCTGGCTCAGAAAAGAAGTTACAGGAACGATTATTTCAACAGGCGGCGGTTTTTTCAAGGTTCCTGCACTTAAAAAAATTGGGACAGTAGTGTTACTCAATACCTCGTTCGAAACTATTCATACCCGAATAGTGGAACATCCAAATGGGATAAAAAAACTCAAAAAACGACCTTTGTTCGCTAATATAGAGAAAGCAAAATCCCTTTATGATGAGAGACAGCAGCAGTATCTAAAAGTTGCAGATATTGTTATTGATGTGACTGATAAAGACTTTGATACCATCGCAAAAGAAATTTTAAAAAAGGTTAAAAAATGAAAAAAGTAATTGTATTACTTTTAATGTTAGGATCAATTGTCATAAGTGCTGAGATTAAGTGGCAAAAAGAGTATGCAGTTGCATTAAAGTCTGCACAACAGCAAAAAAAGCCATTATTATTTATTATTTCTAATCATAATTGTCGTTACTGTGTTCAGCTGGAAAAAACTACTCTTAAGGATCAAAAGGTGGTTCAAAAAGTAAATAATAGTTTTGTTTCTTCATTGGTATATGTCGATGAAAATCCATTATTTCCACGTGATCTATATGTGGGGGGGACACCTGCTATATGGTTTATCGCTGGTAATGGTGAACCGATGTTTGAGCCTTTGATGGGGGCTATAGATCCAGTAACGTTTATGAAAGCGTTGGAGATTGTTGGAACAGAACATAAAAAGACACTAGCTAAAAAGTAACAAGGAAAAATATGGTAAAGATAACAACCACGGATAGTCGTTTTGAAGAGGTTTTTGCAGAATTATTAAATCGTGGAAAAATGGATATGGAGCATGTATCTTCTATTGTAAAAACCATTATTGATGAAATCCGTACTGATAAAGATGGCGCGTTATTAGCACATATTGCTAAATTTGACCGCTGGAATCCAACATCTGGGTGTGAGCTTAAAATCACTACGGATGATATGAAAAAAGCCTACGATGAGCTCGACAAAACACTAAAAGATGCATTGCATCTAGCATATGATCGTATTCGTGCTTATCATGAAAAACAACTTCCTCGCAGTTGGTTTGATACAGAGGCTAATGGGACGATTTTGGGACAAAAAGTAACACCGGTTGATCGTGCAGGATTGTATATACCAGGGGGAAAAGCAGCATACCCTAGTTCGTTACTGATGAATGTTATTCCAGCACAAGTAGCAGGAGTTGAGCATATTGTTGTATGTACCCCAACACCTGATAATGAGCCCAATGCTTTGTTGTTGGCAGCATGTCATTTATGTGGTGTGACCGAAGTGTTCAAAGTAGGTGGAGCAAGTGCTATTGCAGCTATGGCATATGGAACCCAAACGATTCCAAAGGTAGACGTTATCACGGGTCCGGGTAATATTTTTGTGGCTACGGCTAAAAAGATGGTCTTTGGAGAGGTCAATATTGACATGATAGCAGGTCCTAGCGAGATAGGTGTATTAGCAGATGATAGTGCAAATGCTAACCATATCGCTATTGATTTGCTCTCTCAGGCGGAACATGATGAGATGGCAAGTTCGATTTTGATTACTCCGTCTAAAAAATTTGCAGATGCATGTGCCATAGAGATTGAAGCATGGTTAAAAAAATTACCTCGTGAAGAGATTGCTCGAAAATCGATTGAAGAGCGTGCAGCAATCATTATTACAGAATCGATGGAAGAAGCGGTTAAGCTCATGAATGATATTGCCCCAGAGCATCTTGAGGTGGCGACCAACAACCCTTTTGAACTCTTGGCTTCTATCAAACACGCAGGAGCAATTTTCCTGGGGCACTATACTCCAGAAGCAATTGGTGATTATGTGGCGGGTCCTAATCATACACTTCCTACAGGAGGAACAGCGAAATTTTACTCACCATTGGGAGTAGAAAATTTTATGAAAAAATCATCGATTATTGCATTTTCACAAGCAGGTATTCGTGAAATTGGTGAGGCGTGTGCACTTATAGCACATACTGAAGGTCTTGGTGCGCACGAGGCATCGGTACGCTGCCGATTGGTGTAAAAAAAGCTTGTTTTTCTTTCTCTATGTTGCCGTTTGGTAACATAGCTTCTATTTATCACCTTTACATCAAAAATTAAAACACTCTTTATCTTTTGTTAATCCTAAATCCGCTATCATCAGTTCAGCAACAATGCCGTAATGGTACAATCATAACGGTGCTAAATAATTATTATTGTATTTTCAATAGCAGTTTAAGGAGGGTATATGCAATTAGGTTTCTTAGTTGACCTTCACCTATGTATGGGGTGTAAGGGCTGTGAGATCGCTTGTAAAGTAGAAAATGAAGTCCCATTATCTACATGGCGTCTTCGTGTAAAATATGTGGACGTAGGAAGTTTTCCAGAGACAAGACGTACTTTTACGCCACTTCGCTGTAATCATTGTGCAAATGCACCATGTGAACGTATTTGTCCAGTAAGTGCACTCCATTATCTTGAAAATGGGATTGTAAATATTGACAAAGAGCGTTGTATCGGATGTGCTGGGTGTGTTATGGCGTGTCCTTATGGCGCTATCTATATTGATCCTCAAACACAAACTGCTGATAAGTGCACCTATTGTGCTCATCGTATCGCAAGTGCAATGATGCCATCATGTGTTGTTGCATGTCCAGTTGAAGCAAATATTTTTGGTGATATCAGTGATCCGATGTCAAGTATTAGTAAATACATTTCATCCCATCAAGGGAACGTTCAAGTGCGTAAACCTGAAAAAGGTACAGAGCCTCACCATTATTATGTAGGTGGTGGTAATGTAACACTTAATCCATTGGCATCATTCCGTGGAGAAGGTCATAATCTTTTCAATAATCTTACACATCTCCCAGTAGGAGGGCACCACTAATGGCACACGAGATTATTGCAGCAACAAATGCTATTGTTACTCTTGACGTAGCCCTTCCGGGTATTGTATGGGGTTGGATTATTACGATGAATATGTGGGCAAAAAGTATTGGTACGGGTATCATCTTTTTGACTTTCTTTTTGTTGAAAAAATATCCGATTGAAACTGGATTTATCCGTTTCCCAGCCGTAGTGATTTCGATCGTTACGATTCATCTTTTCTTATTTTTTACGGTCATTGATTTACATCAGATGTTCCGTTTTTGGCATATCTTTTTCTATCCTCATATGACATCTGCAATTACTGTAGGTGCATGGATGGCGACAGGATTTGTGGGTCTAATTTTAGGTATGGCATATTTCATCTACTTGAAAAAAGATGAAGCGATGTATGATAAGTTGCTTAACTATACTGTGGTATTGGCAATTCCTGTAACATTGTATACAGCAGGTCTTATGGCGCAATCAACAGCACGTGAATTGTGGCAAATGCCAACTGAGTCAGCTCAAATGATTTTGGCAGCACTGTTGGCAGGGTCGGCAACGATGCTGTTGATGGGTGGTAACAAATTTTCTGATGAGATTAAAAAAGACTTGGGTATTATCTTGGGGCTTAGTGCATTGGCGGCATTTATCCTCTATATGGCAGAAATTATCTTTGGCCCTATGAAAGCGGAAGAAGTTGCAGCAGTCTTAGAGTATATCAAAGGCGGTGAGTATACGATAATGTTCTGGATGGGACAACTATTGGCGTTTATCGTTCCGATGGTGCTTGTGTGTATGAGTATTACAAAAAAATCGTATTATTTGTTGAAAGTTGCCGCTATTTCAGCGTTGATTGGTCTGTGGATTAGCAAACATGTTTGGTTGGTTATTCCACAATTGTTAAGTATGAGCTAAGAGGTAAAGTATGAAATATTTAGAAAGCAGACGATCATTTTTAAAAGCATCAGCCTTTACTGTAGCGGGAGCTGCAGTTGTCAAAGGTGTATTTTCGGTTGATGCAGTAGCTGAATCGATCAAAGAGAGCAAGTTTACCAATAC
>CAMBHX010000021.1 GCA_945867285.1 Sulfuricurvum sp. IAE1 | reverse complement strand
ATGATTATCCGCAAACTTTTTAAATTTGAAAATGCCCATATTGTCCGTGGATGTTCGACGCAGCGTTGTCGGGCATCACTGCATGGACACTCCTACAAAGTCGAAGTGCTTTTTGAATCTGATTATCTTGATAATGGTCAAATGGTCTATGATTTTGGTCTGATGAAACAGGGGATAAAAGAGCTAATTGATAGTTTTGATCACGCTATCGCTCTTTGGGATGGAGATGATGAAACGTATATCGCCGATATGAAGAGCCACTCTAATCGGTGGGTACAAATTCCCGTTTCTCCTTCAGCAGAACAATTTAGCCGACTTATTTTTGTGATGGTAGACAAGCTCTTTTGGTTTACTAAAACAGTGAACGGTGAAAAGATGGTAAGACTTGCAAGTATCATTGTTCATGAAACCGATACGGGATATGCACAATGTTTTCGAGGTGATGCTTATTCCGAAAAAATGGGTCTTATTGAATTGGAGAAGATTGTTTTTAGTGATGAGGTACGTGCTGGATGGAGTGACCCATTGCTTTGGGAACAGGTCAAAAGTGGAGAAGGATTTACTAATCCAACAACGGTTTAATAAGTCACCAGTGACATTTGTACGCTTGAGCTCATATTCCATCGTGTCGGAATAATTTTCACCTCAGAATCTTTTTGGAATTCTTCAACTTTTTCATCTACCATTATAAAGGCATTGGCAATCGAGAGGGGTAAAATCATTCCAGGGCCAAATGCGGTACACGGTTCAAAACTTTCCCCGTTAAACCATCCAGGGATCAGTGATCTACGTCCTTTTTTCATTACAAAAGGATTTTTCATTTTAGTGGTGATAGTGCAGAGATATTTATCATTTCGTCCGTCAAGTGCCATGATAATACTTTGCCCAAAAAGTTCAAAACATAGTGCTGCTGCGAGTGGATTTCCTGGGAGATTGAGTACTATTGTGTTACCTATACGTCCAAACGTGGTCGGTTTTCCCGGTTTGATCTCGACACTTTGAAAAAATGTCTCCATTCCCAGATTGTCAAATGCTTCTTTGGTGAAATCAGCATCTCCGACACTTACTCCTCCAGAGGTAATGATTAAATCCGCATCTAAAGAGTTTCGAATATGATGCTCAATACTTTCTAACGTGTCGTGCGTGGTACCGGTAAAGAGAACATCACATCCAAGTTCAATACATCGAGCTGCTAATGTTGGGGTATTAGTATTATAAAGCTGATGGGATTCGATTGCTTCAAAATGCATTTTTAGCTCGTTGCCTGACGCAAATAAGGAGACTTTTGGTTTTCTAAAAACTTTTACATGGGTAATACCTTGCGATGCCAGTAGTGTAATATGGTGCGCATGCAGTTGTGTTCCTGATGTGAGTAAAGATGCACCAGCTTGAATGTCTTCCCCTTTGAGACGAATATGCGCAGATGGACGAATAGTGTTTGGCAAAGTGACAATATCGTTACAAACAGTGACTTCTTCGATTGGGACAATAGCTTCGCAACCCTGGGGAATTTTGGCTCCCGTCATGATGCGAATACACTGCCCTTCAACCATACGTATTTCTGGAGCATCTCCTGCAAAAATAGTACACGATTGGGGAATTGATTTTCCAGCATCGCTTACAAAAACAGCATAGCCATCCATAGCAGAATTGTCATAAGGAGGCAGAGAGTAAACAGCTTTGACATTTTGAGCCAAAATTCGTCCTAACAGGGTCTCAATAGGAAGAATTTCACTGCTTTTAGGGTGAACATGTGTGTAGATAAGAGCCAATGCCTCTTCTATTGTAATCGCCATGTGGGGTTATCCTTGAGCATTTTGACTCATTATAGACAAAATAGGGTAAAATCTCCTTTATGGAAGCAATGTACACACTGGGACTGAATATTCATATTGTTGGCGTCTTGATACTCCTTGGGGTGGTGATGTTTAATGGTGCAACACTGGCATTTTCCAAAGATATACGTGTGTATGCACGGCGTATGCGTATTGTCATGCCTATTTCTTCATCCTTACTTTTTTTACTTTTCTTTACAGGTGCTATTATGATGGCAGCAAAACATTTGGTATTTAGTAGCACTAATACCGCTATGATTGTTGGAATTATCGTGATAATATTTTTGGAGATTAAGCGGTATCGAGTATTGCGGTATCAAACGGATATTCTCAATGAAAATGCTCTGGCTGAGTATAAAGCAAAGGGATTTCGTTATTTGGGTATTGAGATGGCTATTTTATTATCATTGAGTGCTTGGATGATGGTATGAAATACGCATTGCATGATGGGGCGGGAGACAAAGAACTTGTTGTATCAGGTGAAGAATATAAATATCTCATTAAAGTACGACGTCACACTATCGGCGATTTAATTACTTTTCGAAATCGTGCATCATTAGAGATTTCCTACACCTATCGTCTGGAGAAAACTGATCGAAATAATGGCTATTTTACTCTGGAACACTTCAAAAAAGAGAGGTGTGAATCAACTTCCAAGCTGCATATTGGTTGGTGTATCGTAGATCCAAAAACGATTGAAAAGACACTTCCAATGCTCACAGAGTTGGGCATTACGGACATTACTTTTCTTCACTGCAAGCGGTCACAAAAAAACTTTCGACTTGACTTTGAGCGGTACAAGCGTATCATGGAGAGCTCAATGATGCAATGTGGACGCACTACTTATATAAAGTTGCATGAAGCTCCTAATGTTACTACTTTTTTAAATGCTCATCCGGATACGATAGTTTTGGATTTTGGTGGGGTTGTTTTGAATAAAAACGAACAATGCAGTACGGTTCTTATTGGTTGTGAAGGAGGGTTTGATGAGGGTGAGAAAAAATTATTTTCTACCCACAGATTGCGTCATTTTTCTAATCCGATGGTTTTGCGTTCAGAAACAGCGGTAGTAGCAATAGCATCTATACTATTGTAAAATTATTTAAAACTGGATATAATTCGCTTCCAACAATCCGTTACCCGTTACGGATGTAAAATCAAAAACAGAATAGACGTACAATGCCGTCATTCACAAGGTAAATTGATGAAAAAAGAACTTCACCCTAATACAGTTGCATGTACCGTTTCATGCGCATGTGGTAATACTTTTACTACAACTAGCACAAAAGATGCTATCCGTGTTGATATTTGTAATGAGTGTCACCCATTTTATACAGGTTCTGAGCGTCAAGTAGACACTGCTGGCCGTATCGATAAATTCAAAAAACGTTACGCATTAAATTCGTAAGTTAACCATTTGCCTCTTTTGGGGCAGAAATCGAGCAAAATAATGCTAAGTCTCGTTCCCACTCCTATAGGAAATATTTCCGACATCTCCATTCGTTCTCTTGAAGTTCTCTCTACTGCTGATATCATTTTATGCGAAGATACTCGTGTTACTAAAAAGCTTATTCATTTACTCAAAGAGCGACATGGTCTTACTACTACCGAACCACAGTTTTTAAGTCTGCATTCTCATAATGAAGCTGATTTTGTAGCTTCGCTCACGCTTGATTTTTTTACTGCAAACGTAGTGTATGTCAGTGATGCTGGGATGCCTGGAATTAGTGATCCAGGGCAATTATTGGTGCGCTATTGTCTGGATCATGGGATAAAGTATGATATTTTACCCGGAGCCAATGCTGTTTTGACTGCTTTTGTGGCAAGTGGTTTTTGTGAGACAAAAATGCTCTTTTTTGGCTTTTTACCTCATAAAGGTAATGATAGATCAAAAGCACTGCAAGAGGCGCTTTTCAATGGGTACACAACAGTTTTGTATGAATCTCCTAAAAGATTAGATAAACTACTGCAAGAAATTCATCAATTAACACCTGATCGTCGTGTTTTTTGCGCCAAAGAGATAACCAAAAAATATCAATCTTTTTATCATGGAGTGCCTCTTCAGGTGCTTGGGATGATGGAAAGTGAGATAAGAGGTGAATGGGTAGTGGTGATTGAAGCTTCGGGCTCTTGCGGAGCGAGCTTGAATGAGATGGATATTTTGGCATTGGATATACCCAAAAAAGCAGCGTCCAAGCTGATTGCAAAAATTACGGGGGAGAATCCCAAAGAGTGCTATACGCGCCTCTTAAACTTATAAGGACTAATATGCTCATTTATGGAAAACAACCTGTTTTTTATGCTATCGAACGTCATAGAGAACGGATTAAAACACTCTATCTTGCCAAAGAAGTGGAGAAAAAAGAATACGGGCAACTGATGAAAATGGGTTTTGAAATTAAACGAATTCCAGAAAATGCCGCACAATCGATGGTAAAAGGGGGAAATCATCAGGGATATATTGCCGAAATTTCTCAAATCGTCCCCTATGCTGCTCCATTTTTAAAAAAATGCGAGTTTATTGTTATTTTGAGCTCCGTTACGGATATGGGAAATATGGGTTCTTTGGTACGTAGTGCTTATGCTCTTGGGGTAGATGCTTTGGTGATTACGGGGATACGTGAACCTAATCTCGAAGCATTGATTCGAACCAGCAGTGGTGCAGTATTAGATTTGCCGATTGTAGTTATACATAATATTCATGATGTGATGCATGAACTCAAACAATCGGGCTTTACTCTCTATGGGGCAACATTAGATGGTCAAAATATTCGTGAACTTACGTGTGATGGAAAGCGAGTATTAATTTTGGGCAGTGAAGGTGATGGATTAAGTGGCCGTGTTGAAAAAGGGTTGGATTTTGGTGTGTCAATCCCAATGGCACATGATTTTGACTCTCTTAACGTAGGTGTTGCAGGGGCAATTTTAATGGAAAGAATGCGATGAGTGCTATAACGACTTTTAAAGATTTGCAAGAACTCGGATGCAGTAGTATTCACGAGAGTACTCATATTGCACGTTCTAAAGTTGATCAAATTTTAAACAAATCTTTTGGGGATATGAACCGTGTTCAATTTATGGGTTTTATTTCGATTTTAGAGCGGGAATATCAGATTAATTTGGATGATCTGAGGGCAGAGTTTGATGAATATGTAGATTTTCATCCTGATATTGCTGTTACTAAACAATCTATTATATTGCAAGCCCAGTCTCATTCAAAAAAGTGGTGGCTCATTGGAATACTAGCGCTTATTATTGTTTTAATTATAATTGCTGGAAAAATGCAAAGTTCTCTTGGATCATCGCCTAAAGAGGATGTGTTACAACTTAGTAGTGCCTCTGTGCAAGTGGTGGAAGTTAACACGACGCTAGTGTCTCCTTTGGATGTTAATGCCAGTGACATTAATACGACCGAAGCTAATAGTACCACTGCATTTGCTGCAGTCACTATTGATGGTAATCAAAGTGAGTCTACAAAAAGTAGTGGAACGGATTTGGGAAAAATTATTACCATAATTCCTCTCAATAAGGTATGGATTGGGACAATGGACTTAAAGACGGGTGTAAAAACTCAAAAAGTAACTGATCAGCCTATTACAATGGAGAATACTAAAGATAGTTTGCTTATGTTTGGACATGGACGTTTAATGCTAGTAGATTCGGACAAGAATAGTACCCTTGATGAGAGAGATACTGTATGGTTTTTATATGAAAAAGGAAGATTGTATCAACTGAGTCATTCCCAATTTCGTGCTAAAAACAGAGGGGCAAACTGGTAGTGAAGTTAGTTGTCTGGCTTTATGTGCTTTTGGCTATTCTTCATGGAAAGGAAAATCAGCAGATACTAGATATCCACTGCTCTAGTGGAACAATTCTTTCAACAAAAATAATACTACAAGCTTTGCACATGACAGGGCAAAAAGTGAAAATAATAAAAACGGTAAGAGATGAAGAAGGCATCCGTCTTGAAGTCATCGCAAGTGGTATTAAATCTTTTGAGGGTCGTTATTTTAGTGAAATTTTAAAGGAGAATGGGATACTTCTCACCAAAGCAACCGTAAAAGAGAAAAAATGGTTGCTGTTATTGGATATCTCGCAATTTCACTGGAGTATTCCAATAATTTCTCCTGATGAAGGCGCTGAAATGAAGAAAAGTTCAAATGTCGGTTGGTTTAGGGTTGATGAAAGCAGTGCATTGACAATTGAAGCCCCTTATGTTGGCAAATGGTATCCTGAAATTGCTCTTTTGGATGCGTCTATGACTGTCTTAGAATCTGTACGAGAATTTACCTCTAAAGCCAGATTGGATTTTTTATTGCCGCAAGGGACAGCTTACTTGAAAGTCTCAAACAGTAATGGGATGAAGTTGCTTAAAGAAGGAACATACATCGAACATCTTCGAGAACAGCCATCGCATTAGGTATATAAGCTTGTGTGTAGCACAAAAGTGCTAGAATGGCACAATTTTTTAATGGCAGGTGTGAATTATGTTTGATGAAATCCAATTTGATCGGATCAAACGACTTCCGAAATATGTTTTTGCTGAAGTCAATGAGCTTAAAATGGCTCGTAGACGTTCAGGTGCAGATGTTATCGATTTTAGTATGGGAAATCCCGATGGTGACACTCCATTGCATATTCGTGAAAAACTTATCGAATCCGCCAAAAAAACTAAAGTTCATGGATATTCAGCCTCCAAAGGTATTCCAAAGCTTCGTGGCGCCATTTGTGATTGGTATAAACGTCGTTATGATGTAGATCTTGACCCTGAAACCGAAGCAGTTGCAACAATGGGTTCTAAAGAGGGATATGCTCACTTAGCATACGCTATTACCAATCCAGGCGATGTTGCTGTTGTTCCAGACCCAACTTATCCTATTCATTCTTATGGGTTTATTTTGGCAGGAGGAAATGTTCAAAAAATGGAACTACCTTTTGATGAAGATTATAAAGTAAATGAAGACCTATTTTTTGAACGTCTTGAACATGCATTTCATATTTCATTTCCTAAACCTAAATTTGTGGTGGTCAACTTTCCGCATAATCCTACTACGGCTACGGTAACACCTGATTTCTATACTCGTATTGTTGCAATGGCCAAAAAAGAACGTTTTTATATCATTAGTGATATCGCATATGGGGATTTAACGTTTAATGGCTATAAAACGCCATCTATTATGAGTGTTCCAGGGGCAAAAGATGTTGCTGTTGAGAGTTTTACTCTCTCTAAAAGTTATAACATGGCAGGATGGCGTGTTGGTTTTTTTGTTGGTAACCCCAAGCTTATCGGTGCTTTGCAAAAGATCAAAAGCTGGTTGGATTATGGGATGTTTACACCTATACAAGTGGCAGCAACAATCGCACTCAATGGAGATCAAACGTGCGTTGCTGAGATTACTGACAAATATGATCATCGTCAAGATATTCTCATTGAGGCATTCAATCGTGCAGGATGGCCGGTTCGACGTAATCAAGCCTCGATGTTTGTGTGGGCACGTATCCCTGAATGTGCGCGTTATTTAGGCAGTTTAGAATTTTCAAAACGTCTTTTGGTAGATGCCAATGTAGCTGTAGCTCCAGGAATTGGTTTTGGTGAATACGGTGATGAATATGTTCGTATTGCATTGATTGAAAATGATAAACGTATCCGTCAAGCTGCTAAAAATATCAAACAATTCTTGTCTGAATTTGATAGTAAAGGCGTTTAAGTGGTTCGTATTGGAGTATTGGGAGTAGGTACGGTAGGTCGAGCGGTTGTTGAGATATTAAATGAAAACAAAGAGATTATTACAGCCCGTTCAGGTGAAGAGATCGTAGTCAAAAGTGGTGTTGTGCGAGATGTAAGCAAGATAGCTGATTTAGATATTATGGCAGGTCTTGATCCTTATACTCTTGTCAATGACCCTGAGATTGACATTGTAGTAGAGCTCATGGGAGGAATTGAACTCCCTTTTGAACTTCATAAGCTGGCATTAAAAAATGGTAAAGCTGTAGTTACAGCTAACAAAGCACTTTTAGCGTATCATAGATACGAACTTCAAGAAATTGCTGGAAATATCCCTTTTGAATTTGAAGCTAGTGTTGCTGGGGGTATTCCTATTATTAATGCTTTACGTGATGGACTTTCGGCGAACCATATACTCTCAATTCGTGGTATTATGAATGGTACATGTAATTTTATGCTTAGTAAAATGATGAAAGAGGGTGTCTGCTTTGATGCTGTTTTGAGTGAAGCACAGTCACTAGGATATGCTGAAGCGGATCCTACTTTTGATGTAGGTGGTTTTGATGCGGCACACAAGCTCTTGATTTTAGCCTCAATTGCTTATGGTATTGACGCTAAGCCTGAAGAGATATTGATTGAGGGAATTACGGGTGTTACTCAAGAAGATATTTCGTTTGCAAAAGAGTTTGGTTACACCATTAAACTGCTTGGAATCGCAAAACGTGATGGCAGTGAGGTGGAGTTACGTGTCCACGCAGCACTGGTCAAAAATGAAGAGATGATTGCTAAAATCGATGGAGTGATGAACGGAATCAGTGTAGTGGGTGATCGTGTTGGAGAGACATTGTACTACGGTGCAGGGGCAGGTGGAAATGCAACTGCTAGTGCAGTGGTTGCTAATATTATTGATATTGTTCGATCTGGTAAACGCTCTCCCATGTTAGGATTTAATCATCCTCTCGAAGAGGGATTGACGCTAAAAAATCCTGATACCATAGTTTCTAAATATTATTTGCGTCTACGTATTACTGATAAGCCTGGGATATTGGCACAAATTACACAACTCTTTGCTGGGCACACTATTTCAGTTGAAGCGATGATTCAGCGTCCAAGTGAGCGGGAATGCACTCAACTTCTTTTTGCTACGCATGAAACACGTGAATATTCTATACGTAATCTCATTAATGATCTTGAAAAACTTGAGGCTGTTCTAGATACCCCTTACATGATAAGAATTGTGTAAATAACTTCCGATTCGGTCCATCTTGAGCTTGTTTCAGGGTGTGCCGATGGTTCGAAATAATCGCTACATTTTTCCTTAATAAAACTTTAACTTAAATTAATGTAAAATTCGCTTCCACTTTGCCCTCTTGGACAAAATTCGTTGAATGTTTATAACTGCTATAAGGGTAGTTACAAGTATTGGTGTGGCATGCTGCGCACCTACGAGAGACAAAGGGATTTAACGATTGGGAGCATGACATGAAAGTTCGTTCTTCAGTGAAGAAAATGTGCGACGATTGTAAAATCGTTAAACGCAAAGGGATTGTACGAGTTATCTGCAAAACCCCAAAACATAAACAAAGACAAGGATAAGCATGGCACGTATTGCTGGTGTGGACTTACCTAAGAAAAAACGTCTAGAGTATGCATTAACTTATATCTATGGTATTGGGTTACATACATCACGTAAAATTTTGGACGCTACTGGGCTTGATTATAACAAGCGTGTATATGAGCTCAGTGAAGATGATGCTGCAACAATCGCAAAAGAGATTCGTGCAAGCAATATCCCTGTAGAGGGTGATCTTCGTAAGCAAGTTGCTATGGATATCAAAGCGTTGATGGATCTTGGTTCTTACCGTGGTCTTCGTCACCGTAAAGGTTTACCATGTCGTGGTCAAAAAACCAAAACAAATGCTCGTACCCGCAAAGGTAAGAAGAAAACTATTGGCTCAGCGTCAAGATAAGGGGATAGAGTATGGCAAAAAGAAAAGCAACCCGTAAAAAGGTCATTAAAAAGAATATTGCCAAAGGTATTGTACATATCTTAGCATCATTTAACAATACTCTTGTAACCGTAACGGACGAGATGGGTAACATGATCGCATGGAGCTCAGCTGGTTCATTAGGATTCAAGGGTTCAAAAAAATCGACTCCTTTTGCTGCTCAACAAGCAGTGGAAGATGCGATGGGAAAAGCAATGGTCCACGGTATTAAAGAAGTGGGAATCAAGGTTCAAGGTCCAGGTTCTGGTCGTGAAACTGCAGTAAAAAGTGTTGGTGCTATCGAGGGTCTTCGTGTTTCATTTATGAAAGACGTTACTCCACTACCTCACAATGGATGTCGTGCGCCTAAGCGCCGACGTGTGTAAGGAGCTTACTTATGGCAAGATATAGAGGACCCGTAGAAAAAATCGAAAGACGATTTGGTGTTAGCCTTGGACTAAAAGGTGAGCGTCGTTTAGCTGGTAAAAGTGCTCTTGACAAGCGTCCTTACGGACCTGGTCAGCACGGTCAGCGTCGTACAAAAATTTCTGAGTACGGTACACAGCTTCGTGAAAAACAAAAAGCGAAGTTTATGTACGGTTTGAGCGAAAAACAAATGCATTCATTGTTTGATGAAGCAAAGCGTCGCCAAGGAAATACAGGTACAAATTTAATTATGCTTCTTGAACAACGTCTTGATAATGTTGTTTACCGTATGGGCTTTGCTACAACACGTCGTTTTGCTCGCCAATTGGTAAATCACTGTCACGTATTAGTCGATGGCAAGCGTGTTGATATCCCTTCTTACCGTGTTAAGCCGGGACAGAAAATTGAGATTAATGAAAAAAGCAAAAAGAACAATCAAGTTGTTCGTGCAATGGAATTGACAAACCAAACAGGTCTTGCTTCATGGGTTGATATTGATCAAGCTAAAGTATTCGGTATTTTTACTCGTTTACCTGAGCGTGAAGAGGTTGTTATCCCAGTTGAAGAACGTCTAATCGTTGAGCTTTACTCGAAATAATCACTGAAAAGGGCAATTCGCATGAAAAAAATAAAAACATCTCCGCTTCTACCAAAAGAGTTTGTCGTTGAGCAAATTAGTGCGAATGAAGCGAACATTATTGCGTACCCGTTTGAAACCGGTTATGCGGTGTCAATCGCTCACCCTATTCGTCGTTTTTTATTAAGCAGTTCAGTAGGATTTGCGCCAGTCGGTATCAAAATCGAAGGTGCAAAGCATGAGTTTGACTCGGTTCGTGGAATGCTTGAAGACATTTCTGACTTCATTATTAACCTTAAAGGTATCCGATTCAAACTCAAAAATGGCCTTAAAGAAAAAGAGATTAGCTATTCTTTCGCAGGCCCATGTGAGATTCACGGTAGTGATTTGGAGAATGACGATGTTGAAATCGTTACTCCTAATGGATTTTTGGCAACGCTCAACGAAGATGCAACTCTTAATTTTTCAATCAAAATCTATCAAGGTATTGGATTTACTCCTAGTGAAGATATCCGTGAGTTATTAGGGGATGGCTATATCGCATTGGATGCATACTTTACACCAGTTCGTCGTGCAACCTATACGATTGACAACGTTCTTGTAGAAGATAATCCAAATTTCGAAAAAGTTATTTTGAACATTGTTACTGATGGACAAATCTCCCCAGTTGATGCATTTAAAAATGCTTTGGATGTTATGTATGCTCAGATGGCTGTTTTTAACAGTGAAGTTAGTATAAAATCTGCTAATCCAACAGTTGAACGAAATGAAGAGCACCCTGAGCTTAAACGTTTGGGTGCACGTGTTGAAGAATTAGGGCTTAGTGCTCGTAGTTTCAATTGTCTTGATCGTTCAAACATAAAATTGATTGGTGAAATCGTTTTGATGAGTCAAAATGATCTTAAAGAAGTTAAAAACCTTGGTAAAAAATCATTTGAAGAGATTTTAGAAAAAATCACTGAATTTGGTTATGCTGTAGGGCAAGAGCTTCCAGCAGATTTGATTACAGCCATTAAAAAGAAAATCGAAGGTCAGTAAAGATAGCATACACTTGCTCTACTACCGAAGTAAGCCCAGTGTTAACGTAGCTAGAGGGATTTTATTCCTCTACCGAATAAAATAAATAAAAGCAAAAAGAAGGAGTACGACTATGAGACATCGTCATGGATACCGTAAGCTTGGACGTACAAGCGCACACCGTGAAGCCTTGTTGACTAATCTTAGCATCTCATTGTTCGAGCATGGTAAAATTGAAACAACATTGATTAAAGCAAAAGAATTACGTTCATTTGCTGAAAAATTGATTACAACTGCACGTGTTGGTGATGCGAATGCACACCGCTCAATCTTCGCAGTTTTACAAAATAAAGAAGCAACAAAAAATCTTTTGGGTGTTGTTGCTCCTAAATATACAGAGCGTAATGGCGGGTATACTCGTATCATTAAAACTCGTATTCGTCGTGGTGATGCTACTTCTATGGCAACAATCGAACTCGTTTAATCGAGTTTGAACCACTATAAACCCCTTAAAAATAACTTCACTTTCAAACTATTTATTTTCGTATTACCCCTTGTTTAGTCCAAATTTCCTATAGTGTCATATTAGATTTGAAGTAAATAAAAGGTAAAAAATATGATTCCATTCACTGATGAAGAGTTGATTCAGCCTGTGCGCAATGTAATTGACAAGGTACGCCCATCGTTGGCCCTGGATGGCGGAGACATTGCCTTTTTAAATGTTAAAAATGGGACAGTATATGTACAGCTTCAAGGAGCATGTGTGGGTTGTGGAAGTAGTGGAAATACGCTAAAATACGGAGTTGAACGTCAATTACGTATGGACATACACCCGGAATTAGTCGTAGTAAACGTGCCACACGGCATGGAAAACTCGATTTAATGTTGTATTTAATAAGCTTTTGGGATAAACTCAGGAGATAATTCAGTCGATATAGCTGTATATTAGGGAGGGACATTATGAACAATTACACTATTAATAAAACTCTAGATTCTGCTAGTAATCATTTTCTGGCAGGACAATTTGATGAAGCATTACGGGAATATTCAAATATTTTGCGTCATGATCCGCTTTCAAAAGAAGCCTATAATGGTGCCATTTTATGCGACATGGCAATAGGTGGTGAAGCAGGTGCCCAAGCACTTTTTGATTACTATGCAATTCTCAAAGACGAGGATAAGGATCAAGCTGACACAGTGATTGGCGAAATTTTAGAAACAATGGATGGAACACTAGAACATCTTGCAACTTTGTTTAGTGATAGTTCTTCACAGCAGCGCATAGAATATGTTGATGGAATACTTTATGGTGAATTCAAAGAACTTGTAAGTAATGAAGATGATTTTAAAAGAATTTTTGAAAATATTATGTTTTCGACGAAAGTAATTATTACTGAAAAAGAAGATTTTGTTGATTTTTTAGACAACCTTATAACTAATGGATACAGTGAAATGGCAATGAGCTATCTCGAGGGGGCATTAGGCGTTTATCCTAATGACGCACAATTACGTAATCTACTGCGACGTTTAGCAAAAGGTACCCAATCTTGAAGGTAGAAATATTTAATCAGTCGTATCAGTATATTACTGAAAACTCTAGCTTGTGTGATGAACAGTGTGCTTATTTACTCACTAAGCAAAATGAAAAATATAAAGAAGATGCACTTGAGCATGGAGTGATAGCTGTATTAACACCTGATCAATGTTGGAAACTTTTAGAGCTTGATCGTATTAAAGTTATAGGTATTACTGGTACCAATGGAAAAACTACTACTGCGAGCACCATATATTCAATGTTATTGGATTTAGGGTATAAATGCGCAATGCAGGGGACTCGTGGATTTTTCATGAATGATGAGGCAGTTGAGGGTAAAACTCTCACTACACCAACAGTGCTTAATACGTACGCTCATATGTTACACGCTATTAATGCTGGTTGCAAGTATTTTATTATGGAAGTGAGCTCACATGCTATAGAGCAGGAGCGTATTGCTGGTATTAATTTTGATTTGAAAGTCCTCACTAATATCACACAAGATCATCTTGATTATCATAAGAGTATTGAAGAATATATTCGGATTAAAAATCTCTTTTTTACGGATGAGTCTAAAAAACTTATTAATAAAGATGAGTCAAGAGCACAATTTAATTTTAAAAATGCTTACACCTATGGTGTTGAAAATCCTGCTACCTATAAAATACTTGCTTATTCTCTCAATGATGGTATTGGTGGTATTTTAAAACATTTTGAAGAGCATATCACGTTTGCAACCTCCCTACACGGATTTTTTAACCTCTACAATATTACCGCAGCTATGGCAGCTGTTCATTTGGTTACTAATGATAGTTTAGAAAAAATAGCTGATACGCTAGAAAATTTTGGAGGTGTGAGCGGACGCATGGAAGTGGTAAGTGAATCTCCATTGGTTATAGTAGATTTTGCACATACTCCAGATGGAATGGAACAGGTACTTAATGCACTCAAAGAAAAAGAGGTGTTGGTTGTATTTGGAGCAGGAGGGGATCGTGATCGAACTAAGCGTCCATTGATGGGAAGAATTGCTAGTATGTATGCTAAAAAAGTGTATGTGACGAGTGATAATCCGCGCTTTGAAGATCCTGATGTTATTATCATAGAGATTTTAGCCGGCATAGAAGATAAGTCTAAAGTATTTGTAGATGTTAACCGACGTACGGCAATTTCACAGGCATTGCATGATCGAAGTGGCGATGAAGTTGTATTGATTTTGGGTAAAGGGGACGAGACTAGTCAAATTATTTATGATCAGTATCTCCCTTTTGATGATCGTGTTGTTGTGCGCGAGATTTTAGCAAGTCTAGAACAATCTAAACTGTAAAAACTTAAATTTTTCGTAATAGTCCAAGATTTTAAAGAGTCTTGGTGCAATTTCGGTATAATTGCGCCATTATTTTTAACAGGACAAAAAGTCTACATTTTACAAGGAGCGGTTTATGGGTCTTCCTCAACCAGCGTTTTATATTTTTAAGTGCGAGCAAGCATCTCCTCCAGGAATGCCAAAGCCTAGCTGTGTTAATCCTCAAACTCAGGATTTGTTTCAACACTTGGCACAAACCTTGATGCAAAAAGGGATTATTGGGACGGTTCAGCCTATTCGTACATCATGTATGAATCGTTGCAATGTAGGACCCATTATGCTTGTAGAACCAGGACATATCATGTATTCAAATCTCACGAAAGAAAAAATCACTGAAATTATCGATAAACATATTATTGGTGGTGAAGTGGTTAGTGAGTATGTGATTCCAGCTGAATTGTGGGATGAACCCATGAGTGCTGCAGCTATGATGAAGCAAATGGGGCGCTAAACTATGTTGATCGAAATGCTCTACAGTAAAATTCACCGTGCTACTGTCACAGATGCTAATCTCAATTACGTGGGATCTATTACTATTGATGAAGAGTTGCTTGAAGCTTCCAAGATATCCGTAGGGCAAAAAGTGGAAATTCTCAACATCAACAATGGTGAGCGTTTTTCAACCTACGTCATTTTGGGCGAGAGAGGTCAACGAGATATTTGTCTCAATGGCGCAGCAGCTCGAAAAGTACATAAAGGCGACAAGATTATTATTGTAGCATATGCAACTTTTAACGATGAAGAGCGTAAAACCTATAAGCCGACAGTGGTTTTGGTTGATGATGAGAATATAATCACTGATATAATCGAAAAAATCTAAGCCCTGTTGTGGTAAAATCGCATCAAAAATAGAGGTTGGGGTGATGGAGCAATTTGAAGCGTATCTTTTGAGCCATCTCCCTGCTTCCCTATCATTTCATCCTCATTATGAACAATCACTACAAGCTATGCTTATAGGGGGTGGAAAACGATTTCGCCCTGCATTGCTATTGGGTGTTGTTAACGCTTTTAATCCTCTTTTGCGCCAGAGTGCTTACCACGTAGCCTTGTCTATCGAGCTCCTACATACGTACTCACTGATTCACGATGATTTACCTGCTATGGATAATGCCTCCTTGCGCCGTGGGCTACCTACCTTACACACTACATATGATGACGTTACAGCTATTTTGGCCGGAGATGCACTTAACACGTATGCTTTTGAAGTACTTTCCCATGCTCCTTTTAGTGATACAGTTCTCATTAAGTTGATACGCGAGCTCTCCACAAATGGAGGACTTAATGGAATGGTATTGGGTCAAGCGATTGATTGTACTTTTGAAAACACGCCACTGACGCTTGAGCAAATTAAGATGCTTCACATTCATAAAACAGGAAAGCTCATAGCAGCATCGCTCAAGATGGGAGCGATTATTGTAGGACGTGATGATATTGCCCAAGAGTTGTATAATTTTGGGATTGATTTGGGGTTGTTATTTCAAATTCAAGATGACATACTCGACGTGACACAAGACAGTGCAAGTGCTGGGAAAACCACCCACAATGATGAAGCAAAAAATAGCTTTGTCACAATCTTGGGACTGGAAAAATCTATAGAGGAAGCCAATGCTTTGGCAGATAAACTAACGCTCCAAATGGAGAGTTTTGATGAGAATTTAGTCCGTGAACTCTCACCAACACTTTCACATTATTTATACAGACACAAAGGATAATTTATGAGCAATGCAATGCGCCAAAAAATGGCAGATACAATCCGCTTTTTAGCTGCCGATATGGTACAGCAAGCTAATTCAGGACACCCCGGTGCACCTATGGGCTTGGCTGATATTGCGGTGGTTTTGTCTGAACATATGGTTCATAACCCTAAAGATCCTAAATGGCTCAATCGTGACCGATTGGTTTTTTCAGGTGGTCATGGTACAGGATTGATTTATTCACTTAATTATTTATGGGGATACGGGCTGGAAATTAATGATCTTAAGCAATTTCGACAACTGGATTCCAAAACTCCAGGGCATCCTGAATATGAACATACAGCGGGAATTGAGATTACTACTGGGCCATTAGGTCAAGGGATTGCCAATGCCGTAGGTTTTGCCATGGCATCACAATTTGTGGGACATAAAACCAACAGTGAAACAGCGAAAATGATTGACCATAATGTCTATTGTTTGTGTGGTGATGGTGATCTTGAAGAAGGGATTAGTTATGAAGCGTGCTCGATTGCAGGGCATATGTGTTTGGATAATTTGGTACTTATTTACGATTCTAACCGTATCACTATTGAAGGTTCTACAGATTTAAGCCTTAGTGAAGACATCCGTAGCCGTTTTGAATCTCAAAATTGGGCCGTTTTGGAAATTGATGGACATAATTTTGATGAGATTGATGGAGCATTAACACAAGCCAAGCTCATCGAGCGCCCTGTATTGATTATTGCTAACACGGTTATTGCTAAGGGTGCAGGAGCGCTTGAAGGGTCACACCATGCGCACGGTGCGCCATTGGGTCACGATGTTATTCGACAAGCCAAAATCGACGCAGGATTTGACCCTGACGCTACTTTTGCTGTAAGTGCTGATGTGCTTGAGCGTTTTCGTTGTGCACTTGAAAAAGGTGATTTAGCGCAGCGTGAGTGGAATCACCGTCTCAAAACTTTGCCCCTCATGGAACAAAATGAAGCGTATGAGCAACTTCTTAACCCCGATTTTAGTCGTATCCAATGGCCAACGTTTGAGAAAGCAGATGCAACTCGAAACACAAATGGTATCATTCTCAATGCTATCGCAAAGGCAATTCCAGGATTTTTAGGCGGATCTGCGGATTTGGCGCCGTCCAACAAAACTGAACTGGTCAATATGGGCGAATTCCCAAAAGGTAAAAATATCCATTTTGGTATCCGTGAGCACGCTATGGCATCCATCACTAACGCTATGGCGTTGTATGGAACTATTATCCCTTTTAGTGCGACATTTTTTGTTTTTAGTGACTATCTTAAACCCTCAGCGCGTATTGCAGCACTGGCTGGGATTCAACATTTCTTTATCTGGACACACGACAGTATTGGTGTGGGTGAAGATGGACCGACACATCAGCCAGTTGAGCATTTGAGTCAATTTAGAGCATTGCCAAATTTTTATGTTTATCGACCTGCATCAGGGGAAGAGAATGTAAAAGCATGGCAAAAAGCTCTTTCAATGACCCATTCTCCGAGTGCTTTTGTCTGTTCACGTCAGAATCTCCCTCTTTTGCCTTCTCCAATTCTTGGAGATGTCCATAATGGAGGTTATTTGTTGGTCGAGACAAAAAATGCTACAGTAACATTAATGGCATCAGGTTCGGAAGTTTCCTTGGCAATGGATACTGCCAAAGAACTTGAAGAACGTGGAGTGATAGCAAATGTCGTGAGTGTTCCATGTTTTGATTTGCTCCTCGAACAGCC
>CAMBHX010000020.1 GCA_945867285.1 Sulfuricurvum sp. IAE1 | reverse complement strand
AGTATTTTTGATCCTGTAAAGTTGTGTTTTTCACTAGTGTAGATTTCGTCAAAAGTTACCATAAATAAATTTGGACGTGCTCCTGGATAAGGTGTGATATTGAGATTATTAAATAGTATTTCTTTAGTTTCTTTACGATCAAAAATACGTTGCTTGTAGTTTTTGAAATCAAAATATTCCATGCCATCATATCGGACAAAAGTGGTATCATAAAAAGAGAGATAGGCTTGAAGATCGTTGTATTTCCACGCATGACGCCATTGATATAATCCTGAAATAATAGAGTCATAGGCAATGTTGGAGTTATTTTTTAGTTTTGTATCAATCAGCAAAAGGGCATTTTTTGGATCAATTTTTTGATCCAAACTAATAAGTTCATCATTGTCAATAGCAATACAGCCCTTGGTAAAACTGTCACGATCTCCTGATAGAGGTAATCCGTGTATCCAGATACCATCCCCTTTTTTATCTCGTATACGATCATAGAGATTAGGATAAGAGGTGACAAATGCCATAGGACCATAAAAAGGATCAACGGTTCCGAGTTTTTGAGTAAGAGTATAAACACCAATAGGTGTCTTTCGATCACCTTCTTGGGTTTTATCTCCCGCAAATTTTCCTGTAAATGCAGGAATACTTCTGAGGCGTGCAAAATTTTCTTTACCATTCTTTATCTCTTTTTGGTACAGAGCAAGAGTAGCATGGTCTTTTTCACACACAAGTAAAGTGCCCATTGTTTCGTAGTATCCAAATCGAAGGTCTTTGAGAGATAATTTTTCCTTCCAAAAAGAAGAAGTTCCTAATCCTTTGTCGATCTCTTTTTGAATAGCGGCCATACCACCGCTTCGGTAGAGGTCAAATACTTCACCACCAAAGAGTGCTAGGGATAACTGTGTGAATATAACTAACTTCTTTACCATTCGTATCCTAAATCACTTAAGAATTTTTTATCAGTTGTCCACCCTTTTTTGACGGAAACAAACAGCTCTAGGTAAACAGGCTTAGTGGCGAGACGTTCAATTTTTTCACGGGCATTTTTACCAATTCGCTTGATAGCAACCCCACCTTTTCCAATAATGATGCCCTTTTGAGAATCTTTTTCAACAATTATCGTGGCTCTTATGTGTTCGGTGGGAGAGTCTTCATCGATTTTATCAATTAATACATCTGACTCATAGGGAATCTCATCGCTGATATTATCAAAAATCGCTTCACGGATAAACTCTTTATAGATAGTACGAATCATTTCTGTAGTGATATTTTCAGGATCGTATAAATAGGGAGATTCATCTAGGTGTTTGACAATAGTGTTCAGCAAATCATTTTTTCCTACATTTTTGGTGACCGACATGGGAATAAGTGCTAGAAAGTGTTCACTGTATTTATTGTATTCACCTATTTTTTTAAGCAGATCACCTTGGGAAATTTGATCGATTTTACTAAGCACAATAATGTGTTTGCGTTTTTGGTGGTTGAGTTCTAAGAATTTTTCATAATGAAGGGTTTTGTCAGAGGCAGGTGCTAAATAGACAACGACATCACAATCCCCAATCGCTTTAAGAGCCTCTTCTAACATGTATTGATTGAGAAGTTTTTCTGCTTGGTGCAATCCTGGTGTATCCACAAAGATGATTTGGTCATCATTGTGCATAACGATAGCATTGGAACGCTTACGTGTTGCATTGGCTTTTTGGCTGACAAGGGCTATTTTTTCCCCTAGAATCCAGTTCATAAGGGTACTTTTACCTGCATTTGGGCGCCCAATAAGTGCTACAAAGCCAGCTTTATTCACCTTTTATCTCTAGATGTAAAGTAGCGTGAATGCCATGACCTAATTTTAGATCAAGATCGTGATTACCAACGGTCTTAATTCCTGTTTTAGTATCAATTTCTTTTTTGTCAATTTCAATTTTGTGTTGTGCCATGAGGGCATCTGCAATCTCTTCTTTTGTCACTGAACCAAAAAGATGACCAGTATTACCTAGCTTTTTAGTAATAATAACTTTTAAATTTCCAAGAGTAGTTTTAATAGTATTGAGTTTTTCTATCTCAGCCGCTTCATTAGCAGCTTTTTTCTTTTGATCGGATTCATATTTTTTGAGGACTTCATGAGTAGCTAGAAGTGCTAGCCCTTTACCAATGAGAAAGTTTTTTCCGTAGCCATCCGCTACATCTTTAATCTCACCAGCTTTTCCAACACCTTTGACTTCTTTAGTTAATAATACTTTCATGATTATCCTCTTGCCATGGTGCCATTATATGCCACAATACCACCCATCAAGTTGGTTACTTTTAAGTACCCCATATCCGTTAAAATACGTTGACAGTGAGCGCTTCGGCTCCCAACATGACAGTAAACAATAATGTGCTCATCATTTTTAATATCTGCTTCCGTCAGGGTTTGAAAAAAGCTGCTTGTAGGGATTAGAGCATCTACTCCTTCGATGCGAGCACCTTTGTATTCCATCCATTCACGCACGTCTACCACTTTGAAATCTACCATTCCAAGCTCACGTGCTTCAAAAAGTGATGTGAGTTCATCGCTATCGATATTTTTCTTTTGGAGTAAAAACTCACACTCTTCAGTAGTAAGTCCGCGTGAATGCTGGTGAGTAACTGAAGTGATTTCTTCAGTTTTAAGCAATGATGCTGCATATTCAGGTGTGCAGAAAATTTGACAATGACATACACCTTCTTCTGGGATTTCGTGCTCAATGGCGGGAGTACATGGGCAAAGACGATTGTCACTACTTTTGTATGTTCCATCAACTTCTTCTACCATATAGCATGGGCAAAAGCGCTTCGAATACATCATCTTATTTCGGGCTAAGCCCATTTGAACACCTTCGTTGATTTCGGCATTTGGATTGTATGCCCAACCAAATTGTGCAACGACTTTATCAGTAAATTTGACAGTTTTGGCAAGCTCTGCTTGAAACTCAGGTGAATTCATATCGATTTTAATAATGCTCATAGTATATTCCTTTATGTAATCTTCAGCATATATGCTGATAGCTTTAGGGGGTTGTAGGGACATTTGTCCCTGCCACTAAAACGGACAAGTTCGTTTTAGTGTTTAACATCACTTGTTTTTTCGTGCTTTTCCAGCTATGATAAAGCGTAGTGCGTTTAGTTTGATAAATCCGCCTGCATCTTTTTGGTCATATACAGAGTCCTCTTCAAAGGTGCAGTATTCTGGATTGAACAGTGAAAGATCAGATGTTCGCCCAACGACACTAATATTACCTTTGTAGAGTTTTAAGCGGACACTTCCACGAACATTTTGTTGTGTTTTATCAATTGCTGCTTGGAGCATTTCACGTTCAGGGGCAAACCAAAAACCATTATAAACGAGTTTGGCATAGCGAGGCATAAGCTCATCTTTGAGATGTGCCTCCTCCCGATCCAATGTAAGGGACTCGATAGCACGGTGAGCTTTGAGCATAATAGTTCCTCCTGGAGTCTCATAACAACCACGACTTTTCATCCCGACAAAACGATTTTCGACAATGTCAGCTCGGCCGATTCCATGACGACCTGCAATAATATTAAGCTGTTCGAGCATATTAGCAGGAGAGAGAGCTTTACCATTGAGGCTGATAGGATCCCCTTTTTCGTAGCCTAGCTCAATGTATTCAGGCTTGTCAGGTGCATTTTCTGGAGATGTTGTCCATTTCCACATACTTTCTTCTGGTTCTGCAGCAGGATCTTCTAAGATACCACCCTCATATGAAATATGAAGTAAATTGGCATCTGTTGAATAAGGGGATTTTTTTTGTCCATTCATCTCGATTTTAATTCCGTGTTCAGCTGCATATGCAAGAAGTTTTTCACGTGAATTTAAATCCCATTCTCTCCATGGAGCGATGATAGTAAGGGCACTATTTTGTCCCAAATAGCCCATTTCAAAACGTACTTGATCGTTTCCTTTTCCTGTGGCACCATGACTTACAGCATCTGCACCTGTAATACGGGCAATTTCAGACTGTCGTTTGGCTATCAATGGCCGAGCAATTGAGGTACCAAGAAGATATTCTCCTTCGTAAATAGCATTGGCACGAAACATCGGAAATACGTAGTCACGCACAAACTCTTCACGTAGATCTTCGATATAGATATTCTCTGGTTTAATTCCAAGGCTGATAGCTTTTGCGCGTGCAGGTTCTACCTCTTCACCTTGTCCTATATCAGCGGTAAAAGTGACTACTTCACACTTGTACTCATCTTGTAGCCATTTGAGGATAACACTGGTGTCAAGCCCGCCTGAGTAGGCAAGAACTACTTTTTTAACTACTTTTTTCATATAAATTATCCCCTGTGAGTATATTTCCACATTTAAAACGTGAAGTAAATAGGGCGATTTTAACGAATTATAAATGAGAATAGGGTTAAAATTTGATATTGAATGCAGATTGAGGAGATGTTTCACTTGATTTGAGAAAGTCAAGTGTATTTTTGAGTTGATTCATAGTATTTAATGTTGAAGCACGCTCCTCTTCTAAGAGTGCTTGTACTGCTTTAAGCAGATACGCAGCTTCTTTTATTTGATCAATAGAATCAAATTGTGGCATAGTAGTAATACTATGTTCTAGAGCAGAGAAGTTTCGCAGGATGAGTGCCTTTTTAAGCTCACTCAGCCACATGGGTAGTTTCTCTCCATGCTTCAAGTAGCCCTTTGAGAACACGAGAAACTTCGTCGAGTTCTTCAGAACTATTGTTGATATTAGCCTGAAGTAACAAATGAAGTTGATGTTGGTAGAGTCCATTGAGGTAATTGGCAACTTCACCATGATTGTAATCTAAAATATAAACAAGTTCAGCCAAAATGGCACTGGAACGGTTGATCCAATAGGTCCGTCGCTCAATATCACCATCTGTAATGGCTTTTTTGGCTTGCATATTGAAACGTAAAACACCTTCATACATCATTTGAATGAGTTTTTCAGGTGACTCGACTCCAATATTATTTTGGGTATAGGTATTGTATGCAAGATTATTGTTATACATGGTATTACTATCCTTTGTGATCAAAAAGCAAGCCTGTCACTTCTTGCATTTTTGGTAATAATTGTTCTGCTTGTTCAAGAGGAAAACGTCGAAGCACTTGATTGCGCTGTGTGTCTATGACTGAGACAAAAAATGAATCATCATATCCAAAACGTAGTGACGTACTAAAAGGGTCTAGAGATTTATTAAGTTGGTCGACAAGTTTATCCATCTCCTCTTGAGTCCCTGATTTTTGTGTTTTATTCTCTGTGTCTTGTTGAGCAAGTTTTTCCTGATGAATTTGCGATTTTTGAATCTCTTGTACACTTTGTGCTTGTTGAGTTTGTGCTACTTTGGCGGTATTCATCGCTGCTTGTTGCACTTTTGCCGTTGATTGTAATATTTCCATCTTTCGCCTCTCTTTGTGCTTTTTTGGATAAACCATATCTTGTTCATAGCTAAATCGTCCTAAAAAAATAAAACTTTAGTGATAATCAAAAGATAGTGAGTTTTTATGTTACTCTTGCAGTTATGAAACGTTACTGGAATCTTTTATCAAACGAGCCGCTTTTGGCCAAACTCTCTCTTATTCAACTTATAGCCTATTTTGGCGCATGGTTTAGTAATGTGGCTATTTATACATTACTCATACAGCTCAATGTAGATCCATCGGTCATTGCTTTGGTGGCGGCACTACATTTTTTTGCTGGAGTTTTACAAGCACCGTTGAGCGGTGTGATTATTGATCGAGTTTCCCCTAAAAAATTGATGATCATCCTTACGGGTACTGAAATTATTGCAACGCTGTCATTGATTGGTGTTAGAGATATTTCGTATTTATGGATATTGTATATTTTGGTCTTTGTCCGTATGGGGGCGGCAAGTTTCCAGTTTACGGTTGAAATGTCATTGTTACCTAAAATAATACAAGGCAAGGCATTACAATATGCCAATGAAATGCACTCAATTATTTGGTCCTTTTCCTATACAGCAGGGATGGCACTAGGTGGTCTATTGGTTTATTATGTCGGAACGACGGTTGCTTTTTTGGTGGATGCTACATTGTTCATTATAGTATTGATGTTGGTTTCAACGCTTAAGATTGATATTAAGAGTGAAAAACCCCGTGAGCGTTTTGTCGTTATGATGGGTGATGCGTTACGCTATATTTGGGGCAATAAAATAGTATTTCATTTAATTTTACTGCATGCGGTTGTGGGACTTACTGCATTTGATGCTCTGGTTGTTTTGAGTGTTGAGAAATATTATCTTGAAGTAGTTGCAGTATCGCTTGGTATTGGTTTGGTTCATGCCATGCGAGCTGTGGGTTTGACGATAGGTCCTATGATTTTGGGTATATGGATTAATCTCAAGCGATTGGGGTATCTTTTTGTGGTTGAGGGTCTTGCGATTATTGCATGGGGGGTGGTTATTGAACATTTTTATCTCTCATTGATAGTGGCAGTTTTGGTGGGATTTGTGACGAGTACGTTGTGGTCGTATACGTTTACTTTGCTTCAGCAGCATACTCATGAAGAGTATTACGGGCGAGTTATTGCTTATAATGATATGGTTTTCCTGATGGTTGGCGGAGGTGCTTCATTATTAATTGGTTTATTGGTCAAAATTGGTTTAACGCTTAGCGGTATTGCGTTTGTATTGGGGGGTTCTTTTATCATAGCCACAATCTATTACGCTTGGATTAGGGGACAGTATGAATTAAAAGAAGTAGGTGGAGAATGATTTACACACATAAAAAACATGAAATAGATTTGGAAAAAGTGACAAGGTTATATCCAGCGGCCCTGATTAGCGCGGGCGGGGAGAGAGCGTCGGTGTCACTGGAATGGGCAGATTCTAAAAAAGATAAAGTGATTTTAGAATGTTATGTCTTGATTTGTGATTTTGATCCTGTAGGCGATGTTCCAGTAAATCGTATTGAATTGAAGTTTGATACCAAAGAAGAACTCTTTGGTGCTATGAATGAGATTTCAACACTTTTGAGTAAAAAAGATTAACCAGCTTTTTCTTCTTCTAGCATTTTTTCATACTGAGCAATAACCGTTTTTAGTCGAATACGATCGGGCATTTTTCGTGAGGCGATATAGCCTACGACTTCACCATGTTCATCTTTTTTTGGGACAATGTTAACGACTACCCAATAGTATCGTCCATCTTTACGTAAGTTTTTAACATAACCTTCCCAAATTTTCCCCTCTTTGATAATCTTCCACATCTCTTCAAAAGCAGCTTTTGGCATATCAGGATGGCGTAAAATATTATGAGGCTTTCCGATAGCTTCTTCTTTGGTGTATAAGGACATTTCAGTAAATTTACGATTGGCAAAGGTGATTATCCCTTTGGCATCAGTTTCAGTGATGAGACTGCGCCCGTCAAATAAGACTTCTTCATCAATTGGGGTGGGACGTACAATCATGACATTGTTCCTAGAATTTAAACAGTTATGAGTATTCTAGCAAAAGATATCACTAAAAGGCAAACGAAAATCGTTATAGATTATAATAGCATTTAATGTATTAAGAGGATTGCACTAGTGAATGTTATTGAATTATTTAAAAAAATGATTGAGTCAAAAAGTCAAACACCAGAAGATGGTGGATTATTGGATTTTATTGCCCAGTACTTAGAAGGCTTTACCGCTATTCGTGTGGATGTGAATGGGGTGAAGAATCTTTTTGCCTATCGTGTCTTTGGCGAGGGAGGACATCTGTGTTTTGCAGGGCATGTTGATGTGGTTCCTGCAGGTGATGGTTGGGAAAGTGACCCATATAGTGCTCTTGAAAAAGAGGGATACATTTATGGGCGCGGTGCACAGGATATGAAAAGCGGGGTGAGTGCATTTACTCAAGCGCTTAAAGAGGCACAAAATTTTAATGGGACATTGTCGATTTTACTCACCTCAGACGAAGAGGGGCCGGCGAAGTTTGGGACAGTCGAAGTACTCAAATATCTTCAAGAACATGATTTACTCCCTGATGCAGTAGTGGTGGCAGAGCCGACATGTGAAACTATTTTTGGGGATGCCATCAAAGTGGGACGACGTGGGTCTATAAATGGCGTATTAGAGGTGCTTGGTCGTCAAGGACATGCTGCATATCCTGAAAAAGCAATTAATCCCATACATCAAATTAGTACTGTGTTACCCACTCTTGCAGGGGCATTTTTAGATGAGGGGGATGAGTATTTTGCCCCTTCACAACTCGTTGTGACCGATATACGCTCAGGGATGGAAGTGACTAACGTCTCTCCTGGGAAGCTAAAGATGATGTTTAATGTTCGTAACTCCACTAATACAACCTTGGAAAGTATTACAGCGTTTATTGCAACGACATGTGAGGGGTTGGATTATACGTTAGAATTAGACCAAAGTGCTATTCCTTTTGTCACGGATGCATCAACATCAATTGTGATGCAGTTGCAAAGAGCTATTACTGAGATATGTGGCAAGGCCGCTAAAAATTCAACAGCCGGAGGGACATCTGATGCTCGTTTTGTAGCACAATACGGTATTGATGTCATTGAATTTGGGGTGATAAACGATACTATTCATGCTCCAAACGAGCGAACGTCCGTACGTGAGGTAGAAGACCTGTATAGGGTTTTCAGCACGCTGATACGTAATTTTTGATAGAATAAGAGCCTTATTAAAGGGATAGAATGAAAAAAATTGGATTATTGGTATTATTGATGGTACTGACGCTTTTGGGTGCTGAGGTTGACTGGAGTAGCTCTTATGAACAAGGTTTAGCAAAAGCTAAAAAAGCCAATAAGCCATTATTGGTATTAATTACCAGTGAACAGTGTAATTGGTGCCGAAAGCTTGAATCAACAACTCTTAGAGATGAAAAGATTGCAGGGCGCATTAACAATAAATTTGAGGCTGTTAATGTGACAAAGGATAAAAGTATTTATCCTAAGGAATTGGTGGCAAAAATGGTTCCGATGAGTTATTTTGTTGATCCTAAAACGGGGAAACATTTTTTCTCTTTTCCTGGGTATTGGAATGTGGAAGATTACGATTCGGTGCTTGATGATGCAGAACAAAAATATAAAAAGTAAAGGATTCTAATGACAATAGTACAAACTCCCAATGCTCCAGCAGCAATTGGACCGTATTCGCAAGCGATGATAGTCAATGGTATGGTGTTTACCTCAGGCCAGATTGCTCTTACACCAGAGGGTGAGATGCTTACAGGTGATGTAAAAGTGCAATGTGCACAGGTTCTAAGTAATCTAACAGCAGTTTTAGAGGCAGCTGGAAGTTCGTTGGATAAAGTGGTTAAAACCACTATTTTTTTGGATAATATGGATGATTTTAGTGCCGTTAATGAGTTGTACGCAAGGGCTTTTGGAGATCACAAGCCTGCTCGTTCTACCGTAGCGGCTAAAACACTCCCTCGAAATGCTTTGGTAGAGATCGAAGCAATAGCTCTCATTGATGTTACACACTAAAACGAATACATCCGTTTTAGTGGCAGGGACAAATGTCCCTACAACCCCCTAAAGCTACGAAAAATATATTTTTCGAGAATTTTTCTTTATTAAGGAATAAGCTCTTTTTCGTAGTAGCGTCGCAAGCCTGCATCTAAAGGGTATATTATCCGATAGAGTATTGGGACAACAAATAATGCTAGCAGGGTTGAGCTGATCAGTCCTCCAATGATGGAAATCGCCATGGGGGCATTACTTTCATGGCCAGCTCCCTGACCAAGCGCAAGTGGCAACATGGCAAAGATCATAGCAAATGTGGTCATAAGAATTGGGCGCAGCCGTTTTTCACCCGCTTCTAGTAGGGCCTCATCGACTGTTTTACCATTTTTGATTGCAGCGTTGGCAAAATCGACGACCAGAATGGCATTTTTCCCAACCATCCCCAGCAGTAAAATAATCCCAATCATAACAAAGATACTAAAAGGGTTCCCCGTGAGGTATAAAGCGAGAATCACTCCGGTAAAGCTCAGCGGCATAGCCACCATGATGATGAGAGGCTGGAGGAGTGATTCATATAAAGCGGCAAGGATAAGATAGATCAAAATGACTGCCAGACCCACTGTAAATCCAAATGCCTCAAGCGTTTCTTGCATCCGCTCAATATCACCAGTATAACGATAATGATATTCTTCACCCAATACTGGCGGGAGTTTCGAATCGATTAAGTTGACAATGGAGTCCAATGGAGCGCCGTTGAGATTAGAAGTGACTAAAATCTTTCGTTCACGATCAAAACGATTGATCGAGGCGGTCCCTTGTGTGATTTGAAGATTGACAAGCCCATCTAGTGAGACTAATTCCCCTGAAGCACTTGATATTTGTATTTTTTTGAGATCTTCGATGGTCTTGCGGTATTCATCCGCATTCCGTAATGTTATGTCGAACTGGCGACCTTCTTGTTCAAAATTCGATATGGCACTGTCACTGGAATAGGTGGAATTAATGGCATAAGCAATATCTTTAGCAGTAATTCCAAGCCGTTGCGCACTTTCACGGTTGATGGTTATCCGAACTTCGGGTTTTCCAGGCTCAAAATCGCTGTCAGTATCGATTGTGCCATTGCTCTCTTTGAGTAACTGCATTAATGCGTCTGCTTTGGTTTCCAATACGGATAAATCAGCTCCCGTGAGGACGACTTGAATAGGAGCGTTGCTCTCCCCTGTATCGATGGGGGGGACATCTTCGACACTGATGATGAGATGGGAATAGATTTTGAATTTTTCTCGGTAAAAGCCAATGATGGTCTCAAGTCCTTCTCGTTGTTCTACGGGGAGGAGTTTAGCATAAATCATCGCTTTATGCGCTTCTTTTGCTGGATTGTAGCCGATGGTTAGGACAACAGTTTGAATTCGTTTGTCTTTTTGCAGTGTAGCTACTAGCGGTTGCATCTCTTTTTTCATGGCTTCGAGTGAAATTCCTACGGGAGCTTTGACCATCACACGCATCTCAGACATGTCTTCCATTGGGACAAACGTTCCACCTACTTTACTCGCGAGTGAAAAAGAGACAATAAGAATAGCAGCAATCACTATAAGGGTTGTCCCTTTGAAGCGAATAAGCAATGCTAAAGCTCTTTGATAGGCGTGATCAAGTTTCTGGAATATCGGTTCTGTTTTGATCCAAAAAGCACTTTCACTGCCACTGAGAAGTCGTGCACCTACTGTAGGAATAAACATAATAGCTACAAAATAGGAGATAAGAACTCCTGAAGCTACTGTCATAGCAAAGGAGTTGAAAAATTTTCCGACAATTCCTCCCATAAAAGCCACAGGGACAAAAACGGCAAGCAACATAGACGAAATGGCAAGAATCGAAAAAGCCACTTCTTTTACCCCTTCAAAAGAAGCTTCAAAGGGTTTCATCCCTGATTCCATTTTTTTAGAAATATTTTCAATAATAACAATAGCGTCATCGATAAAAATACCAATAGCAAGAGTTAATCCGATGAGTGTAAGACGGTTAAGATCATATCCAAGTGCATCGATTATTGCAAAAGTTCCAATGATAGAAGTGGGGATGGCAATCGCTGCAATGAGTGTGGCAGTAAGGTTTCGTAAAAAGAAGAAAACAATTAATACCGCCAACAATGCACCTAAAATAAGATCGAATTTTACATTGTCGATATTGACCAGAATTTTATCCGATTGATCTTCGATGAGTTGTAGTGAGTAGTTGTCCGATGCTAATGCACTTAGTGAGGGCATTGCTTTTTTGACCCCTTTGATCACTTCTAAATCATTGGCACCTGATATTTTTTGCACTTCCAGCAGTACCCCCTGCGATCCATTGTAAGCTGAGTAGCTTTTTGCATCTTTGAGGCCATCTTCGACACGAGCGATTTCCTCCAAATGTAGTCCTGGGCGAATGGGGAGCTTTTTCAAATCATCAAGGCTTATGGCATCACTGCGTGTCTTCAGAATCAGTTCATTGTGGGAAGAGATGAGTTTTCCGCCACCTGAGCGAATATTTTCACGTGCAATCAGGTTTCGGAGCTGATCTGAAGAGATACCATATTTGTTAAGTAAAAACGGATCGGTAAAGATACGAATTTCTCGATCTCGATAGCCTACGATCTTAACATTTGCAACCCCTTCAATACGTTGGAGTTTTGGTTTTATTTTTTCATCGGCAAATCGCATCAAAGCAATATTGTCACCAGTTTTGGTACTGACAAAGAGTTTAATAGAAGCGGCACCCGAGATACTCACTTTTTGAACAATAGGCGATTTAATATCACTGTCAAGATTGACGGTTCCTACTTTATCCCGAACATCATTGGCCGCTTCTTCGATATCTTTGGTCAGTTCAAACTGTACCGTGACGACACTAAGGCCTTCATAACTCGTTGAGATGAGTTTATCGATGCCATCGATGCCTGAAACGGCTTCTTCTATCTTATCGGTCACTTTTGATTCTATGGTTTCGGGATCGGCACCAGGATAAGAAGTTTGTATGGTTACGATCGGAAAATCAATATTAGGAAAAAGTGCCACAGGCATAGCACGAAAGCTAAGAAGCCCAAAAACAATAAACGTCATCACGAGCATAAGTGTAGTGATAGGACGATTGATTGCAAATTTATACATAGTTATTGTCCAAGGATATAAGCCTCACCAAAAAGCCCTGGGGCAATTTTGGAGGCAAGCACTTCAGCGGTAGCTTTACGGTTTTTTGGGTTGATTGTTGGATGAATCTTACTGATACGTGCACTACGCCATTGGCTCTCCCCGTCAACACGATAGCGTATGGAAGATCCTTGCTTGACACGGCTTAGATATTTTTCATCAAATTGAATAATTAGCTTAACACTGCCATCACTAATGAGTTTAAAAAGAGGGATAGACCCACCACCAACACCGTCACCCAGTTGAACATTACGCTGGGATATAACTCCACTAAACGGAGCACGAAGGCGTGTTTTTTCAACAAGGGTATTTTGATAGCGCAATTGCGCTTTTGCCTCCCCCAGTACCGCGGAAGATTTTTGGTAAACAAGAGTGTTTTGGTCCATAAGCTGTGCATCAATAACACTTTCGACTTTTTTATAGCGTTCATACGTTTGTCGTGCAAACTGCTCTTCAATGGAGGCTTTCTTGAGACTCTCTTTGGCCAAATTGACTCCAGCTACAAGATTGTCGTTATCTATTTCTAAGAGAATATCCCCTTGTTTAACACGGCTTCCAACATCCACTCGCAACGTTTTGACGACCCCTGATGTTGTGAGTGCCAAATTAGCTTCTTTGAGTGCAACAACATCAAAAGTCGCATAAATATTTTCACCCATCAATGTGGTAATGAGAAAGAAAAAGGATACTAAATAGTTCATTGTATATACTCCTTGGGATCTAATCCTGCATAATAATAATAAGTGGCATACGCATAGTTAAGAGAACGTTTGGCACGGCTTAGTTGATTGGTTGAATCGGTGAGAGAGCGAAGTGCATCGAGATAAGTGACGTAATCGACAATACGGGCTTCGTATTTTTGCTTGACTGCATCAAAGGTTTTTTTAGAAGAATCAAATGAGCTTTGGGCAGCATTTATAAGAGCACGAGAGCGTACAATATACTTTTGTGCCATGGTTTTGTTGGTGGTTGCCTCTTTGGTTGCGTATGCCAGCTCATTGCTCTGCGCGTTTGATTGAGCGATTAAGGCTTGCTTGGTTGTGGACATCGTATTGAAATCGAGTAAATTGACTGTGAGTGATAGGCTAAGTTTGTTTTGATCCTTGACACGCATAGATGCAATAGGGTCATCAACATAGTTGGAATAGGTGTATTGGTCTGTAATACTAAGCGTGGGGAGAAAGCCCTCGTCACTTTGTTGTGCTTGATAGGTGGTGGCATCACGAGAAAAACGCAGTGCCTTGAGAAAATCCAGGTCTTCATTGGGAATGGGTTTAGGCTCAATTATGTGTGCAGGCGAGAGCTGTATAAATGTTGTATTGGTAATCGTTTCCAAATCAGCTTTTTGACGATCACTTTGGTAGCTTAAATCTTCGATCTCATAGTTGGCATTGGCAAGAGCTGAGCGTAAGCGCATCAGGGCATCTTCGCTGGCAAGTCCTGCACTGTAAAACTTTTCAAGACGTATGAGCTGTGCATCAAGTTGGTCTCGAGTCAATGAATAGGTATGGATTTCTTCTAAGGTATTTTGAAGTTCAAAATAGCGTTTTATCACAGTGAGTGAAATCTCTTTTTTCCCTGCATGAAGATTGTATAACGCAGCATTTTTAAGAGCATTGTGCTGATCAAAGCGATTTTCACGCTTGAATCCATCGAAAAGAACTGCCTTGGCTCGCACCCCTGCTGTGTAACTTTGAGCAGCATCAAAGCCACCCCTATGATTCACGTAATCACCATTTCCAAATCCATCTACACGAGGAAGATAGGAATTTTTTGTAGCTTGATAATTGAGTTGTGATGCATCAAACTTTTGTTCTAAGCTTGTCATTTTTTCATTATGCTGTGCCGACTCAATGAGTTCATGGAGTGTTGTATCAGCATGAAGCATCACAACAAAAAGTAAGAACAAGAGATATTTCATAAATTTCTTCCTTTTATCTTCCCGCTGGCAGCATGTTTGGAACGGGAATAGTTTGATTGGAATCCCATCCTCCGCCAAGAGCTTTATAGAGATTAACACTCGAAATTAGTGTGTTTTGTCGAGCTTGCAGATAGCTTTGCTGCGCAGAGAGCCACTGAAGCTGTACCACAAGGAGTTCATTATAGGCAATTGTCCCCGCATCATATCTCATGCGGGTCTGGTCAAATGCCAGTTTCATAGCACTACTTCGCTCTTTTTGGTAGTGGAGTTGTTCTTCCATCGTCTGTGTTTGCCCCAGTGCATTATCGACATCACCCAGTGCATTGACAATCGATTTCTTATAAGCAGACAATATGGCATTATAGTCAGCTTGAGCGGTTTTAATCTCTCCCGATACCCGTCCAGCAGTAAAAATAGGGATACTGATTGAGGGGGCTATTTCCCAAATTTTGGTGGGATTTGCGGTGAAGGAGGTAAGATCAATACTTTGGATACCTAATAATCCCGTGAGTTTAAAACTGGGATAATACCCTGCCATGGCAATACCTACCTTGGCATTAGCAGCAATCAGGTTTTCTTGCGCATAGGCAATGTCAGGGCGTTTTTGCAATACTTGCGAGGGAAGATACGCAGGTGTTTTTTGGTAGGTAATAGTCTCCAAATCTGATGTCACTACGCTGGTCGGATTGCGTCCCAGGAGGAGATTAAATGTAGCTTCTTCGGTTATTTTTGCCCCGTTAAGTTGTGCTAAAAGCGCTTTGGAATTCTCTAATTCAGCGCTAGATTGTAAGAGGATGCTTTGGGCGATATTCCCGTATTTAAACTTGAGGGTATTTAGATTGTAAATCTCTTGCGAGGCTTTCATGTGTTCAATAGCAAGATCTATTTGTGCGTTGAGAGATGAAATCTTGAGATACGATACGGCTGTGTTGGAAATGATGGAGAGTAGAAGTGTTTGGCGTGAATATTCGGTTGCGAGCAGTTGCGCACGAACTGCTTCATTGGCTCGTTGAACTCTTCCAAACAAATCAATCTCATAACTAGTCAGTGATAGATTAGCTGCATAAGTAGAGAGGGTTCCATCTTTTAGCTTATAGGATGTTGCATCGTTGACACCGGTGCGTGTCATGCTTCCATTGGCATTGATTTGTGGGTAGAGATACGATTTGGCCGTATCAAATTTCCCCAGCATCGACTCAACATTAGCATCAGCACTGATGAGGTCAAAGTTATTGAGGATGGCTTCTTCGATACTTTTAGTGAGATGAGGGTCTTTATATACTTTCCACCACTCTTGATTGATGTTGGCTGAGGCGTTAGAGTCACTGTGGCGAAACGCAGTGGGTGGAGTGATAGTTGGTTGTTGGTAATCAGGTCCAATAGCACACCCTGTGAACAAAAGTGCCAAAGAAAGAGTGAATAGGCTATACGTTTTCATCGGCTACCTCTTGGTGTGGGGCTATTTTTTCTTGAATCGTTGCAACCCAATAGTAGAGATAAGGGATGAAATACCGCTCGATAAAAGTCGCAGCAAGCATCCCGCCAAACATTGCTACACCAATAGAAAAACGTCCGCCGGCCCCTGCACCTGAACTAAAAATAAGGGGTAACATTCCTGCTAAAAAAGCAAAAGAGGTCATCATCATCGGTCGGTAGCGCAGTCGTGCCGCTTCCATCGCCGCTTCATAGACTGTTTTGCCTGCATGACGTTGTTCTTGGGCAAACTCGACAACCAAAATTGCATTTTTTGCCGAAAGTGCGATGAGAGTGAGTAGGCCTATTTGAAAAAAGACGTTATTGTTGAGCCATGGGATAACCCATACAACAGCGTAAGCCCCCATTATTCCATACGGAACAGCCAGCATTATGGAAATAGGTAGTGTCCACGTCCCATATAATGCTGCCAAGATGAGATAGACCATAACGAGGGCAAATGCAGCGATGATGAGTGATTTTGATCCCACGAGTTTTTCTTGGAGATACAGACCTTCCCAATCGAAACTTGCAGTGGTTGGGAGGACTTTGTCTGCGGTTGTGTCAATAAAGTTGATGATTTCCCCTGAACTGTGGCCGGGAGCAGGGGAACCCATTATTGTGGTACTTAGCGTTCCATTGAAGTGCTCAATGCTCGAGGGGGCATTGTCCATGCTGACGGTGACAACACTGGAGAGGGGTACCATTTGACCAGAGGATGAACGTACCCATGCCCGTCCAATATCTTGAGGAGTAGCGCGATAGGGTGCATCTGATTGCATTTGTACCCAATAGGTCTTACCATTTTTATCAAACTGATTGATATTGACATACCCAATAGTGGCTTGGATGGTTTGAAAAATATCAGCAATCGAAAGACCTAGTATTTTCGCTTTTTCACGATTGACTTCCACTTTGAGAGTAGGTGTCGTGATATTCATCGTACTAAATGGTTTTACAATAGCGCTTGATTGTCCCAAATGGTGGAGAAATCCTTGAGTTGTCTCATAGAGTCTTGTGACATTGCTATCCCCTGGCTGCAAGAGCTTGAGACTAAACATATCTGATGGTCCCATACCACGTATCGGCGGTGGTGGCATAGCAAAGACTTTAGCTTCTTTGATGGATCCTAGCTGTGGGCCAACAGAGCCGAGTATCCCAAATAATGAGAGTTCTTTGGTAGTACGCTCATCCCAGGATTTTAGACGAGTAAAGATAACAGCGGCATTAGGTTCTTGTGAAAACGTGAGAATATTTAAACCCGTGATAGCAGTATAACGATGTATACCCTCTTGCTTTGCCAAAATGGCTTCGACTTGCTTTACAACTTCTAGGGTACGATTAGCGGTGGCTCCATCGGGTAACACAACTGCTGTAATAAAATATCCCTGATCTTCCATTGGTAAAAAAGCACTTGGAAGGGTTTTGTGGAAAAACCCGATAAAAAAATACGTTGAGAGATAGATGATCAAAAATAAAAACGATCGGCGAATCATCCATCCGGAACGTCTGACATAACTATCGGTCATTGTTGCAAATTTACGATTAAACCATTGGAAAAAACGAGCAGGTTCGTGATGGGTATTTTTGAGGATAAGAGCGCTGATAGCAGGGGCAAAGGTGAGGGCAATGAACCCTGAAAATATGACAGAAATAGCAATAGTTGAGGCAAATTGTTTATACAGTTGTCCTGTCATCCCTCCCATAAAGGTTGCAGGGATAAAGACAGCACACATAACCATGACGATTGCAACGACAGGGCCTGAAATTTGTTTCATCGCTTTGATGGCAGCATGGTAGGGTGAGAGTTTTTCGTCCCGCATGATGCGCTCCATATTTTCCACTACGATAATAGCATCATCCACGACAATCCCAATAGCCAACACGAGTCCAAACAGTGTCAGTGAATTGATAGAATAGCCTAGCAGATACATTCCGATAAATGCTCCCATCAGTGAAACGGGTATAGCAAGAATAGGGATAAGTGCTGCACGAAAACTTTGCAGGAATAAATAGATAACAAGACTGACTAAAATAATCGCCTCAATAAGGGTTGTAATAACCTCTTTAATAGATATTTTGACAAAATCAGTGGTATCGTAAGGTATGTCGTATGCCAAACCTTTAGGAAATTTATGGGACAGTTTTTCGATTTTTGCAGC